>JAJYMD010000007.1 GCA_021787255.1 Actinomycetes bacterium
ACGGTCATCACCGTGTCGGCCATGGTGAGCGCGTCGGTGTAGCGCAGGTCGATCTCGTGCTGGGAGGGCGCGTCCTCGTGCTGGGCGTGCTCGACGGGGATCCCCATCTCTTCGAGGCGCAGCACCGTGCGGCGCCGGACCTCGCTCGAGCGGTCGTCGACCGAGAGGTCGAAGTAGGAGCCGGCGTCGAGGGGCTTGGGGCCTTCGGCGGGATCGGCGTCGGCGAAGTAGAAGAACTCCATCTCGGGGGCGACGAAGAAAGTGAAGCCCGCGCTGCGGGCCCGCTCGAGCGTGCGGCGGAGCGCGTGGCGGGGGCAGCCCTCGAAGGGCGTGCCGTCGAGGTTGAAGATGTCGCAGTAGACGGCGGCGACGGTCTCGTCGCGTGCGTGCCACGGGAGCACCTGGAAGGTCTTGGGGTCCGGGCGCGCGAGCACGTCGGCCTCCTGGACCCGCGAGAAGCCGTCGATCGAGGAGCCGTCGAAGGTCATCCCTTCGTCGAGCGCGTCCTCGAGCTCCGCCGGGGTGATGCTGAAGGCCTTCGACGTGCCCAGCACGTCGGTGAACCACAGCTGGACGAAGCGGATCCCTCGCTCTTCGACGGTCCGCAGCACGTAGTCGCGCTGGCTCTGCACGTGCGTTCTCGCGTCCGGCTCAGGCCCGGTCGCCTTCCTCCGCGCCGCACACCGTCGAGATGAGCAGCCGGCTCACCACGTAAGGGTCCATGTTCGCGTTGGGACGGCGATCCTCGATGTAGCCCCGCCTGTCCTTGGCGACCTGCCAGGGGATCCGGATGGACGCGCCCCGGTCGGAGACACCGTAGCTGAACTTCGAGTAGTGCTGGGTCTCGTGGTGCCCCGTGAGGCGCATCTCGATGCCGAAGCCGTAGTTCTCGACGTGCTCTTCGACGTTCTTCCCGAGCGCCTCGCAGGCCGCGATGATCGCGTCCCAGCCGTTCTCGGAGCGCATGGCCTTCGTCGAGAAGTTCGTGTGGCAGCCGGCGCCGTTCCAGTCCCCGAGGATGGGCTTGGGCTCCAGCGTCGCCCACACGCCGAAGTCCTCGGCGATCCGGAAGAGGAGCCAGCGCGCGGTCCAGAGCTGGTCGCCGCACTCGGGCGCCGGCAGGATCCCGATCTGGAACTCCCACTGGCCCATCATCACCTCGGCGTTCGTGCCCTCGATCGCAAGACCCGCGCGCAGCATTGCCGCGGTCGTGCGCTCGACGATCTCGCGTCCGGGCATCTTGTCGCCGCCGACCCCGCAGTAGTAGGGGCCCTGGGGCGCGGGGAACCCTGTGGCCGGCCAGCCGAGCGGGCGTCCGTGCTGGAGGAAGGTGTACTCCTGCTCGAAGCCGAACCAGGGCTCGTGGGACGCGTAGCGCTCGGCGGTGGCGACGCACGCGTGGCGCGTGTTGGTCGGGTGCGGCTCCATGTCGACGTTCAGCACCTCGCACATCACGAGGACGTTGTCCTCCCCTCTCAGGGGGTCGGGGCAGACGAAGACCGGTTGGAGCACGCAGTCGGAGTTGTCCCCGGTCGCCTGGTTCGTGCTGGAGCCGTCGAACCCCCAGATCCCGGGCTTCTTGCCGGCGGCGACGATCTTGGTCTTGCTCCGGACGAGCGGTGACGGCTCGGTCCCGTCGATCCAGATGTACTCGGCTTGGTAGCTCACGCCCGTCGTCCTTTCTGCCGTGCCTCCAGCGCCCGTGCCTCCTGCAGCTCCTGCAGTGGGCCCATTACACCAGCGCCGCGTGGCGTGGCCGTGTCCGGCGTGTGAACAGCGCGTGAACCAACGCGTGGATCCACCGACCCGGGTCCACCGGCAAGAGGCGCTGCCGGTGCGTCCCCGTAGGCTGGGCACCATGTCGCTCCGGGTCGCGATGGCCCAGCTGGACATGGTCGTGGGTGACCTCGAAGGCAACGTCGGGCGGGTCCTCGACGCGCTCGGGCGCGCCGAGGCCGCGGGCGCGCAGCTCTGCGTGCTCCCGGAGCTCGCGATCACCGGCTACCCGCCGGAGGACCTGCTCTTGAAGTCGGGCTTCGTCGCCGACAACGAGGCGGCGCTCGCCGAGGTCGCAAGGGCGACCGGGGACTGCGCCGCGGTGGTCGGCTTCGTCCAGCGGCTCGCCGGCGAGACCGGTGCCATGGCGGGGGCGGGCACGACGGGTGCCGAGGCGAGGACCGTCACCTGGGCGCACCGTTACCCCCACCTCGCCAACGCTGCGGCAGTCTGCGTCTCCGGGCGCGTCGCGGGCGTCTACCACAAGCGCCTGCTCCCCAACTACAGCGTCTTCGACGAGCAGCGGTGGTTCACTCCGGGCGACCAGCCCCCCGTCTTGTACCGTGTCGGCGGCGTGCGCATTGGCGTGTCGATCTGCGAGGACGTGTGGGCGGACTGCGGCCCCGTCGCCGGGCTCGGCGCGGCAGGCGCGCAGCTGGTGGTGAACCTGAACGCGTCGCCCTACTCGCGTGGCCGGCGCGCGGAGCGGCTCGAGATGCTCCGCGACCGCGTGCAGGAGGCCGGCGTGGCGATCGTCTACGTGAACCTCGTGGGCGGCCAGGACGAGCTGGTCTTCGACGGGGCGAGCCTCGTCGTCGCCGCCGACGGCAGCCTCGTTGCCGCGGGCGCGCAGTTCGAAGAGGACTTCCTCGTCGTGGACGTCCCGGTGCCGGTGGGGACCGCGCCGAAGACCTCCGTCGTCGAGCTGTCCGGCACCGAGCCGTCCGGCACCGAGCCGTCCGGCACCGAGCCGTCCGGCACCGAGCCGTCCGGCACCGAGCCGTCCGGCACCGAGCCGTCCGGCACCGAGCCGTCCGGCACGAAGACCCCGGGCGCGGAGACAGCCTCCCAGGTGCCGGCCCCGCCCGTGCACGGGGTGCGGCCGCTCCCGACCCCGCTCGATCCCGTGGCGGAGGTCTACGCGGCGCTCGTCCTCGGGACCCGCGACTACCTGACCAAGAACGGGTTCGCCGGCGCGGTGGTGGGGCTGTCCGGCGGCATCGACTCCTCGCTCGTCGCGACCGTCGCAACCGACGCGATCGGGGCGGCCAGCGTCCACGGCGTCGCGATGCCGTCGCGCTACTCGAGCGAAGCGTCGGTGTCCGACGCGCGGGCGCTCGCGGAGCGGCTCGGCATCGACTTCCGGGTGGTGCCGATCGACCAGGCCCACCGCTGCATGCAAGCGGAGCTCGAGATCGCGCTGGGCTCGGTGCCCGCCGGGATCACCGACGAGAACCTCCAGTCGCGCATACGCGGCATGATCCTCATGGGCATCTCGAACGCCACGGGCTGGATCGTCCTCACGACCGGCAACAAGAGCGAGACGGCGACCGGCTACTCCACCCTCTACGGGGACAGCGCCGGGGGCTTCGCGGTGATCAAGGACGTGCCGAAGACCCTCGTCTACGAGCTGTGCCGATACCGCGACGCCCGGGCGTCCGCAGAGGGGGCGGCCGAGCCGATCCCGGCTTCGGTGCTCGAGAAGCCGCCGTCGGCCGAGCTGCGTCCCGGCCAGCGGGACGACCAGTCCCTCCCGCCCTACGACCTGCTCGACCCTGTGCTCGAGGCCTACGTCGAGCGCGACCGCACGGCGCAGGAGCTCGTGGCCGACGGGTTCGACCCGGACCTCGTCGAACGCGTCGTCCGCCTCGTCGACAGCGCGGAGTACAAGCGCCGGCAGGTGGCGCCCGGCGTCCGCATCACCAACAAGGCGTTCGGCCGGGACCGGCGGATGCCCATCACGAACGCCTACCGTCCGCGAGCCCAGGTCGCGTCGGATGGCTGAGCAGGTGGAAGACGGTGCCGGGGTTGCGCAGGGCGAGCGTCGCGCGCTGAGGCTGCAGGAGGCCGCTGTCCGTCATGGCGCCTACCGCTGGGTGGAGCGACGCCTCTTCGAGCTCACCGGGTCCTGGGCCTCCGCTCCCGGGCTGCCGGACGAGGCGCGGGTGCTGCTCTTCGAGGCGAGCGCGCAGCACGCGTGGCACGCGGATCTGTGGAGGTCTCGGTTGCCCCTGCTCGCCGGCGTCGACCACGAACGGCTCACGCGGCCGATCGGGGCCGCGGTCGAGCCGCTGCTCGAGAGCCTCGCGCCGGACGCCTGGCACGGCGGCGAGGAGACCGCCGGGCGTCGCTTCCTCGTCGGGCTCGTACGCGTGGTCCTGCCGCGCCTGCTCGTGTCCTACCGGCGGTTCGCCGAGCGCCTCCAGCCGGTCGCGGACGGCCCGGCCATCCGCGCCCTCACCCTGGTCGTGCGAGACGAAGAGGAGGAGGTCGCCGCAGCCGAGGCCGTGGTCGGCCCCCTTCTCGCCGACCGCCGTCGTGCCCATGAGGCGGCCGAATGGACCCGCGTGCTCGACCGCCTGGCGGTCCACGGCGAGGCGGGCGACGACCCCCTTCTTCCCTGGCCGGAGGGGAACTCGCCCTCGTGAACGGCAGGGCAGCGTCGCCCTTTCGGCTCAACAGGGGGCCTCGGGAGATGGAGCGAGCGGCCGGGCGGGGGCACTTGACCCCGCTTGTAGAATCGTGGCACCGGTAGCCTCTGCCCGCGCAGGAGCCGAGGACCATGGAAGACGGCGGGGCGCCGGGCGCCCGGTCGGCGTCGAACGTACTACACGGGAAGGTTCAGGGCCGGTTTTGGCGAAGGAACGCATCGAACGCGACGACGAGGACCTCGTACGTCTCTACCTGACCGACATCGGCCAGTACCCGCTGCTGACCAAAGACGACGAAGTGCGTCTGGCGCAGGCCATCGAGAACGGCCGCGCGGCCGAGGAAGAGCTTCGCAGCGCGCCGAAGACGCTGGCCGCGGCGAAGAAGCGGGAACTGCGCAGGGTGATCCTCGCAGGCGAGCGAGCGCAGCAGACCTTCGTGCAGTCGAACCTCCGGCTGGTGGTTTCGATCGCGAAGAAGTACCAGGCGTCGGGGCTGCCGCTGCTCGACCTCATCCAGGAGGGCAACCTCGGCCTCATGCACGCCGTGGAGAAGTTCGACTGGCGCAAGGGCTTCAAGTTCTCGACGTACGCGACGTGGTGGATCCGCCAGGCGATCACGCGGGGCATCGCCAACACCGGGCGCACGATCCGGCTCCCGGTGCATGCAGGAGACACGCTCGCGCGAGTCCAGAAGGCCCAGGCGCGCCTGGAGCTCAAGCTCGGGCGTCCCGCGACCCTCGCAGAGCTCGGGGTCGAGGTCGAGATGCCCGAGGACAAGCTGGTGGAGGCGTTGCGGTTCCGGGCGGAGCCGCTGTCGCTCTCCGAGCCGCTGCGCGAGGACGGAGACGCAGAGCTCGGTGACGTGGTGGAGGATCGCTCCGCGGAGTCGCCTTTCGAGGTGGCCGCGGTGTCCCTGCTCCCAGAGGAGATCGGGCGGCTCCTCTCGCCTCTGGACGAGCGAGAGCGCGAGATCCTGCGGCTGCGCTTCGGTCTCGACCGCGGCGAACCGAGGACGCTCGAAGAGGTCGGGGAGCACTTCAACCTGACTCGGGAACGCATCCGCCAGATCGAGGCGCGAGCGATGTCGAAGCTTCGCCACCCGTCCTCGGACACCGGCGCCCGGGACCTGCTGACCGTCTGATCCGCCTGATCGGCGGGTGGGTCGCGGGGGGCCGCACCGGGTGGCCCTGATCGGGCGGCCCCGATCCGACCTTGCCGGCGGGACGGCCCTCCCTCGAGACGACGACGTCCGGCGGGAGTACCATCGGCACCATGAAGAAGCTCCTCGTCCTCGCCGTCCTCGTCGCACTGGGCGTGGTGGCCGCGCGTCGCCTCCGCCCAGCCTGACCAGCGACCGGGTCAGGGCACGTCCGCGTCGGCGTGACGGCGCGTCGCCCCCGAGCGGCCGGCTAGAGCGCGTGGCGGGGCCGTAGGTCGAGCGCCCGCGGCCATCGAGCGCTCACGGCCGCGGGCGCGTCTGCGCGCGCCGAGCTCGTCGGTCGGGTCGCTGCCGCCGGTCGCATGACGGCGCGCCCCGCGTGTGGGCGTCTGCTCCGCCACCACAGCACGAGCGCACCTACCGCGAGCGCGAGACCGGTCGTGAGCACCGGGGTGCGCACCGACATGCGGTTTCGCAGGCGCACCGGTTTGGTGAAATGCCGGATCTCCCAGCCGCGATCGCGCGCCACCTTGGCGAGCGCGCGATCCGGGTTGACCGCGACGGGGTGGCCGACGGACTCGAGCATCGGCACGTCGGTCGCCGAGTCCGAGTACGCGCTCGACCCGTCGAGCTCGAGGTCTGCTCGCGCCGCGAGCGCACGGATCGCCTGGGCCTTGCCTTCGCCCGACGCGTAGAAGGCCATCTTCCCCGTGTAGCGCCCCTCGTCGTCGACCTCGCCGACCGACGCGATCGCACCGTCGGCACCGAGCAGCTCGGCGAGGGGCACGACGATCTCCTCGGGGGACGCCGAGACGAGGTACACCCGGTCCCCTGCGCGGTGATGCGCCTCCATCAGCTCGAGCGCCTCGTTGTAGATGAGCGGCTCGACCGTCTCGAGGAGGGTCTCACGGACGATCTGGCGCACGCGGTCGCGCTCCCACCCCCTCGTGAGGGCGAGCATGGACTCTCGGATGCGTGCGAGGCGGTGCTCGTCGGCGCCGAGGTGCAGGTAGATCAGCTGGCCGATCAGCGTGCGCAGGACCACCCGCCGGGTCACGAGCCCGCCGCGGCGGAACGTGGGACCGAAGGCCGGGATGGACCCCTTGGCGATGACCGTCTTGTCGAGGTCGAAGAACGCCGCTCTCACGCGCCAATCGTAGGTTCGCCTCGGAGGTCCGCCTCGGAGGTTCACCTCGGAGGTTCACCTCGGAGGTTCGCCTCGGAGGTCCGCCTCGGAGGTTCACCTCGGAGGTTCGCCTACCGGAGGACCCGGCGACGTCGGCCGTGCGCTGGGTCGGGCGTGCGAGGCGCCATCGGAGGCGCCGTCGGCGGTCGGCGCGGCGCGCAGAGCCCTCCGGGCTGCAGCTCCTTGCCGGTGCGCCCCGAGATGGCTATCGTCCCGTGCGCTTCGGGCGACCGTGCCCTCGACGGGCAGATGCACGATCAAGATGCAGCGCGGAGCAGGTAGGAAAGGAAAGAGCGAGGATGGTCCACCCCGTCGCAGCGGAAGGTAGTTACCAGGCCTTCCACTTGGGCTCTGCCGACGAGATCTGGTTGATCCTGGCCTTGGCCGCCGGCCTGATCGGGATCGGCACCGGGATCGCGCTCATGAAGGGCGTCCTTGCCGCGGGCACGGGCACCGACAAGATGCGCCAGATCGCGCGCGCCATCCAGGAGGGTGCCGAGGCGTTCCTCAGGCGGCAGTTCCGGACGATCCTCATCATCGTCGTCCCGCTCGCGATCCTCATCTTCTTCACGGCCACGAAGGTGTCCCGGCCGGACGGGTCCGTGGCCCTCTCCTTCGGTGAGGCGGGCATCTACCGGGTGGTCTGCTTCCTC
>JAJYMD010000251.1 GCA_021787255.1 Actinomycetes bacterium
GCTGGTCGGCGCCGACGGCGGGGTGTTCAGCTTCGGGGACGCCGCCTACGAGGGCTCCCTGCCGGGCGAGGGCATCCACGTGAGCGACATCACGGGGATCGCCGCCGACCCGAGCGGCGGCTACTGGCTGGTCGGCGCCGACGGCGGGATCTTCAGCTTCGGCGGTGCCGCCTTCCACGGCTCGCTTCCGGGCGAGGGCATCCACGTGAGCGACGTCGTGGGGATCGCTTCGACGCTGCACGGCAACGGCTACCGGCTGGTCGGCGCCGACGGCGGGATCTTCGACTTCGGGACCGCCCAGTTCGCCGGGTCCCTCCCGGGCCTGCCTGCTAGCGCGCAGCCGCACGTCCCGACGGTGGGGATGGCCGCAGCCGGCTGATCCCCGAGAGCGGGCAGGACTTCGGTCCCCACGAAGCGCCGCAGTGACGAGAGGCCCCGGCCCATGGCCGGGGCCTCGTCGCGCGTGGCCCGCGTCGAGGGCTGCCTGCATGGGGTCACGGAATGGCGGAGCCCGAAGCCTCGCACCGAGGCCCGGACCTGGCTAGGCTGTCCCACCGGCAGGGCCGACGCCGCCACGGAGGGCGGGGAAGCGACCCGAAGCACCGGGGCGCTCGCCAGTCGAGCTGCGAGGACCGCGCCTGCCGCGCAGGTGCGAGCGGGCCCAGTGACCCGGTTCTCCCTGGTCAGGGAGGAATGTCGTGTGCCGTGTCACACGAGGTGGGCTCGGAGGGTTGTACAAGCGAACGGCCGATCCGCGCCGCATGGCCTCCAGCCACGCAGCACGGAAGCGTCGGCACGGAGCACAGCGAGGCGAAAGCCCAAGGAGGAGACACCTTGAAACATCGAACACATCGGCTTCGCCGATTGGCCAGCGCGGTCGTGCTCGGCGTCGGCGCGGTGGGTGGCGTGGTCGGCCTCGCGGCGGGCACCGCAGGCGCCACCGTCCACGGCACCATCAGTGCCACAAGCGCCCCGAGCGTCGGGTCCACCGGCACGGATGTGCTGGCCGGCTCGCTGACCATCACGCTTCCGTCGGGGACAGCGCTGAGCAGCCAGGTACTCACGCTGAAGGCGTCCGCGACCGGCGGTGGAACGGTGGACTGGAGCGGCACGCCGAGTTACACGCACACGTCCGGCACACTGAGCGTCGCACTTACAACGTCTGCGACAACGCTCAAGCTCACGATCACGAAAGCCGCTGCGACAAGCGACACGATCCACCTGACGAACGTGGAGTACACGCTGACCAGCGCGCACGGCACAATCAAGGTGACGCCGAGCCAGACATCGTCGAAGCTCGTCATCACACCGACATCGGTCGTGAACGCGAAGGCTCCCGGCGCACCGGCCACCGCGCCGACGACAAAGGCCATCACCGCGGCGTCGACGCCCAGCATCGGGAAGGGCGCGACCTCGGCGGCGGGCAACTGGGCCATCAAGCTCACCGCCTCCTCCACGAAGACAACAGCGCTGAAGCAGGGCTGGACCAAGACAGAGGAGATCACCGTCTCGGTCGCGACCTCTGCGACAGCGAACTGCAGCGGCACAGACTTCATCGTCTTCACAGGGACGCCGACTGCGACCGTGTCGGGCACAACACACGTGAGCACCACGCCCAAGGTCACGGTCACAACCGGCTCGGTGACGCCGTGCTCGGGCCGGAACCGCAACGAGGCGATCGTCACCTTCACCAACACAGGGACGTTCACCGCTGCGAGCGGGACCTTCACCATCACGCTAAGCGGGGTGAAGTACGACGTCGGCAAGACAGCCGCGACAGGGAACGTCGCCGTCACCGCAGCATTCAACGGGACTGCCTTCAAGACTGCGACAAAGATTTCGGCGACATCGACCCCCGCGGGGGCATCGAACGCCACGGTCGCGAAGGTCTACGCCAAGGCGAACACACCGGCGGTGACACTCGCCCCCGGCTCGTTCGACGCGGCGATCAGCCCTGTCGAGGTCGTCGAGACCGCGCCGTCCACCGTCGCCTCCGGTGGCGTGTGCCTCTCGCTCACACCGCACACAACAACAGCGAACGTCTTCAACACCAGGGCCACAGCAACGGCCAAGGTGGTGACCGGGACAGGCGTCGTGACAGCGAAGGTGAGCTACGAGAACAAGACAGGCGTGGCCGCGACAACAGCAGCGTCCGCTGTCTTCGCCCGCTTCACGCTGAAGCGTTCCTCGGTCACAAAGGCGAGCACCTACGAGGTCTCGGGCCTGAAGGTGAACGCGTCGACAACGGCTGGCGCAGTCAAGGTGGCGATCACCCACGTCGCCGCGACAGCAGGCTGCACGACGTCGCCGACGCTGGTGGCCGCACCGGTCGTCGCCTACACGGTCAAGTCGACGACCACCGTCATCTACGGTGCGACAGCCGACGCCACCGCGGTGAAGGAGCTCGAGCACGAGTTCCCGACCACGAGCAACACGGCCAACGCCACACCGACAAAGACGAAGTGCCCGGGGAACACAGACCTGGCCACGGCGACAGCCGTCCGGCCTGTGATCCTCGCGACCACAAAGACCTACCAGGACGCGCTCTCCAGCTCGTACCTGGCCGGGTACCTGAAGACCGGGACCCTGCTCACGCCGACGACCATGCTCGCGAGCGTGACCAAGCAGGCGCTCCGGACCGAGGGGATCACCCAGGTCTACGTGGTCGGCGGACCGCTCGCCATCACGACAACAGTCGTGGCGCAGATCGAGGCGCTTCCGGCGTACAGCTGCGGCGGCGTGACGCCGCTCAAGTCTGGCAAGACAACGGTCACCATCCACGTGACACGTATCTACGGCCAGACCGCCTACGGCACCGCGCAGATGATCGCAGAGACGCCTGCTGCGTCGAACGTGAAGAAACTGACGTTCACCGGTGCCTACGCCGGGGTCAACGCCACAAAGGGTGACGGCATGTACAACACCACCCCGGGCATGGCCTCGACGGTGCCGCTCACGTCTGCGTCGGTGCGGACGGCGATCCTCGCCAGCGGCGTCGAGTTCCAGGACGCCATGGCGGCGAGCGCCGTGGCCTATGGCACAAGCGTGCCGGTGCTCCTCACGACGCCGACCAAGCTGTCGGCGGAGGCGGCTGCTGCGATCGCGACACTCGGGATCAGGCAGGTCATCCTCATGGGCGGCCAGCTCGCGGTCTCGAACACAGTCGTGAAGCAACTCGAGGCCATGACAGTGTCGGTGCTTCGGATCGCGGGGAAGAACTACACAGGCACCGCGGTCCAGCTCGCCATGTTCGAGCAGAACACTGCCCACGTCTCCGGCCTGGGATGGCCGACAGGTGCAGGGAAGATGACCTCGGCGTACGTCGCCCGTGGCAACGGCTTCACCGACGCGCTCGCCGGTGCGGTCCTCACGGGCAACGCGCACCTCCCACAGCTCCTCACCCTGAACCCGACGACCGTCGGGGCGACACTGACATCGTTCCTGAAGGCTGCCGGGACATCGGGGAAGGGCGTGAACACAGATGGGACAGCCAAGATCACGACGCTTACGATCTTGGGTGGCCCGCTGGCGGTGAGCCCGTCGACCATCGCCAAGATGGAGACAGACATCAGCTGATCTCCGATCGGCCGGCGTAGTATCCCGGCCGAGAGCGAAAGTGCACGCAGTAGCTGCCAGAGGGGCCCTTCGGGGCCCCTCTGGCGTGCAGAGACGATCCTTCGAGGGCGGGCCGTCGGCGCTGCGCACAGGTGATGGCAGGTGGCGTCTTTTGCCCGACGTCATGTGGGTCCCGCGGGAGAGGTCGCCGGCGTCCCTACGCGGCGCACCCGCTTCTGCTCGCCGAGGGTACGGGCAGAGGCGAGGGCGGGATGCCCCGCCAGTCGAGGACATGCTGCCGCGGAGTGCCCCGAGGCGCAGCGGCTCACGGCGCCGAGGCGCAGGGACCGGCGCGCTGGGACTCGGCGGATCGCCGAAAGCCCTCAGGGCGTGGGCATCGTCATCGCTGCCGTCGCACGCGTCGTTGACGTTGTCGTCGTGTCCTTCGCACCGAGCGCCCGTAGGGCGCGCGAGTGCAGAGAGCGTGGCCGACATGTTCATCGCCAGGAACGCCGCGTGCATCCAGACGACGTTCACCGTCCTCGGCGCAGCGCCCGCAGTCGAGCGCGTTCGCGCTCGGGTACCACGTCGAAGAAGTTGCCTGCGAGCTCGCCCATTGCCTGCTCCAGCGGGGGCCACCTCGCCAAGCGCTCCTCTGGAAGACGGCGACGAGACCGGCAGCGGGGGGTGAGGTTCGGGGTGTCGCAACGGAACTCAGCCCGCGGCCGTCGCTGGCGTAGTCTCTTCGCCTGAGAGGTACCTCCTGTTGTGGGAGTCGAGTAGTTACGAAGCCACCCGATTCATCTGCATGCGGAGGCACTTTTCGCGTCTTTGCCCGGTGCGCGCCATACGATCCGTCGTCACGCCAGCGGATCTAAGTCAGGCGCCAGAGCGTCCCATGCAGGGTGGTGGTGGTGGTGAACTTCTCCGACGGCGACGCGGTGGTGGTCGCCGGAGCCGTCGCCGCGATCGACCGGGGCGCGGGGATGGTGACGGTGCCCGAACGCTCCGTCGGCGACGGATACTGGGCGCGCGTCCGGGCGTTCGAGCGCGCCTTCTACGAGGGCCGAGACGAGGTCGAGGCACCCCGTTTCTTCCGCAGGGACGTCTTCGAGCAGGTGGGCGGCTTCGACGAGGAGCTCGACGCCGGTGAGGACTGGGACCTCGCGCTGCGCGCACGGCCGCTCGCGCCCCTCGCTCGGACCTCGGGGGCGATCAGCCACCTCGAAGGCGCGCCGACCTACCTGCAGTGCTGTGCGAAGAAGGCAGGCTACGCTGCGGGCATCCAAGCGTTCGCACGAAAGCACGGCGTGGCGGCGCTCGGGCGGGCTGCCAGACGGCCCTACATTGAAGCGCCTTGGTGCCTCGTGTGGCCGCATCCGCTGCTGGGGGCGGGCCTGGTCGCGCTCAAGTCGGGCGAGGCTGCGGCTGTCGCATGGCGGCTCGCGAGCGGCGCTCTGGGGACCGGCAGGCTGGAAGTTCCGTCCACCGGTGCCGCCCTGGACGGGGAGAACCCTGCCGTCGCGGACGCCGAAGTCGGCGGCGAGGGTCCGTGCCACTCGTCCCCGGCCACACGGCCGAGGACCTGCGAGCTGGTGGTCCCTGCGTACAACGAGGCACCCCGCATCGCGTGTGCCCTCGACAGCGTGCGTGAAGCTCGCATGCCCGCCGGCTGGGCGTGGACGCGCTGGGCGGTGCTCGACGACGCGAGCGACGACGGCACCCCCGAGGTCGTCCGTGCGTGGGCCGATGCCCACGCGTCGCCTCCGCTCGTCGTCCAAGGCGCGGAGCAGCGCGAGGGCAAGGCGGCAGCGCTCGGCGCCTGGCACGCGCGCGTCGTGGGCGAGCTCGGAGCCGACCGCGACGCGGACCACGTCGTCGTCGTCCTCGACGCCGACGTCGCCGTCGAGCCGGGCTCCGTCTCGGCGTTGCTCGCCCCCTTCGCCCACGACGACGCCGTCGCCGTCGTGTGGGGAGCCGACGTCCCCGACACGCGTGCGTGGGGCACGCGCGCGTCGGGGTTCCAGATGGAGGCGGTGACGTGCCTCGGCCGCCTCGGAGGGACGCGCTCGGCGCGTGCCTACGGCCGCTTCTTCGCCTACCGGCCCGCGCTCCTCGCCGACTTCTGCTGGGAGCGCGGGCAAGTGGACGACCTGCAGCTTTCCCGGCACGTGGCAGCGCGCGGCCTCGAGGTGCGCTCCGCGTGGGACGCGACGGTGAAGGTGACTCCTGCACGCGGCTACGCAGACTTCTACCGCCAGACCTACCGGTCCTTCGAAGCGCGTGCGCGGGAAACCGCGGCGCAGGGACCGAGCGCGGGGCTGCCCCGGCGACGGCTCGACCGGGGCCTCGCCGTGGCATTGGCCGCGAGCGCCGACCCGCTGGGAGCGCTCGCGTACGTGCTCGCACGGCTCGTCTGCGCAGGCATGCACACGCTCACGCCGGTGCACTTCGGCGACGCCTGGGAGCCGGCCCGATCGACGAAGGGACCAGCCGAGCAGAGCGGCGGTCCGGCGCGCCGGTACTGAGTACCGACGGTGTGGGCCGGATCCGGACGGCGCGTGCTCGCCGAGCTGGTGCTCGCCTGGTGCTGCTCGCGCGAGTTCGAGAACTGGCCCGAGGTCTTCACGCAGGTCCTCCTGAGCCGGCTTGGCTTCGAGCAGAGGACGTTGCGTGCCGTCTCACGCCAGGGCGTCGTGCTGCACGCGCCGAACACGGCTCCCGCGCGCTGGCCGCTCATCGAGGTGCTCGTCGACGACATGTACCGCCTGCGCGAGCGGACCTTCGAGGATCCGGGCTCTGCGCGCCTCGTCCTCGACGTCGGTGCGCACGTCGGCAGCTTCACCTGCGCGCTCGCGCCGCGCCTTCCCGGCGCGAGGTTCGTCTGCGTGGAGCCATCTCCCGTCGCCGCGTCGTGGCTGCGCGAGAACCTGGTGCGAAACGGCCTGGAGGGGCGGGCGAGCGTGGTCGAGGTCGCTGTCGCGGAGACCGAGGGCGACGCCGTGCTGGTCGGAGGCGACGAAGCGTCGTGCGAGGCGTCGACGCTCTCAGGGGCCGAGGGGCCCGGTCCGCGGGTGAGGACCACGACCCTCGACGCGCTGGTTGCCGCGATCGGCGCGGTGTCCGACATCGTGAAGCTCGACTGCGAAGGAGCGGAGTACGCGGCCGTCCTCGGGAGCACTTCGGGCCTGTGGAGCCACGTCGGCGAGGTGCTCCTCGAGTACCACCCCGTCGCAGGCCACGACTTCGCAGAGCTGCGCACGCGTCTGGAGGCCGCCGGGCTCGCTCTGGTGTGGGAGGTGCCGGACGCGAGTACTCCAGGCCTCGGCATGGCGTGTTTTCGCCGTGCTCGCACAACCACAACGCGGACACGTCTGGAACCCTTCGGAAGTGCACCGGTCCGAACGGGCGAGCGGCCATGAGAACCGCGGCGCCGCGCGTCACGTCGTCTGCTTCGGCCTCGCATCCGCCGATGGCATGGTGGTGCGAGCCCGGTCCGTTGTGGACGACCTGCGCGCCATCGGCGCGGCTGTCACGATCATCGCTGTGGGAGACGACGCTCGGGTGCGCATCGACGGAGCCGCCCGGGACGTGCGGACCGTTTCCCTGCCAGGCGGGAGATGGGCGATCCTGTGGCACCTTTCCCGCGCTCTGCGGAGCGCGAGCCCATCGCTCGACGCTCTCGTGATCGAGAGCGCCATGTTCGGCCCGCGCTCTGGATGGCGCGGACCCGGCTCCCGGTGGCGTGGGACGTGAACGAGCTCGAGACGCTCCACTACCGCCGCCTGTACCGCTGGGACCCGTCCGTCTCCATTGCTGTGCGCGCCGGGATCTGGAACGTTCTCGAGCGCTGGGC
>JAJYMD010000432.1 GCA_021787255.1 Actinomycetes bacterium
AGCCATCACAGGCACCGTCGTAAGCAGACGGAGGTTGTTCAACAGCGACTGGATGAAGATTGGGTTGGTGAAGACGAGGTGGTAGTTGCTAAGCCCGGTGTAGGCGAGATGCGACACTGTGCCGCTGTAGAAGCTATCGCGCACAACGGCGACGAGCGGGTAGACGAAGACGAGGCCCAAGGTCACCAGGGCGGGGAGAGCGAAAAGGTAGGGCCACCACCGGTGTTTGCTCGATGCGTGCCCACGGCGCCGACTGCGGGCACGCAACGCCAACCCGACATTCCCTTCCACCACGTTAACGCTCGTCTGTTCGGTCATCTGGGCCACGCGGCATCAACCCTCCGGCCGTAAGCAGGTGGCAGCGCCTGAGGCGTCGTGCTCGAACACGCGCCTTCGGCGCTGCCACCCGACTGAGCCCTGCAGCTGCACTTCGGTTGAGTCGAGTCTTACGACTGGCTCTTGAGCCACATTGTGAAGTCCTTCAGCTGCCTTGGCTGCTCGGAACGCCACGTCGTGAAGCTCTGCTGGATAGTCTTAATCGTCGCCGTAACACTTGCACCGGCGAACATGTCTTCGAGCCCCGGCCTCACACCGCTTGTTGTCACCTGAGGCGGCCAGAAGTTCTCGGTCCACACTTGCTTCTTTTCGGTGTCCAATGCGTAGAGCTGTTTCGCAAGTGGATTCTTTATCTCCTTCGCAGCGTTGAAGCTGGTAGACGCCGGAAATGCTCCTAGGGAGGTATAGAAGCTTGCCACTTGCTTGGGCTCTTTCAGCCAGGATAGAAACTCGGCTCCATCACGTTTGTTCGATGCCCAGGACGTGATGAATTCGTCAGAGGACTGGGTGACGTCGTAATAACTGGCGAGCTTGCCGTGTCCCCACACGGGGGTCTTTTCGACCCCTTCGGCGCCAGCGGGCATCAGCTTCTGCATCGACAGCACCTCGCCGTCGGTCGCCCACGTAAAGGCGCCCTTCCCCTGGGCGAACTCCTGCCAGCCCTGTGTCAGGGTAATCGATGCGACGTTGCGGTTGAAGTACTCCTTGGTTATCAACTCGTCGATCTTCTGGAATCCCGCCTTGTAGGCGGCGCTGTCCAGAGAGTACTTGCCGGTCGCGAGTTCTTCGATCTGTTTGACTGAGTTCAAACTTTGGTCGGCGACAAGGCCGAGAAGCCATGCACCGAGCGCGCCTGTCTTCTCGCCACTTGCTATCGGGGTAATCCCGGCAGCCTTGAGCTTGGCGCAGTCGGCCAGGAATTGTGCCCAGGACTTTGGTCCCACTGTGGGGTTTAACCCGGCCCTCTTGAACAGTGCCTTGTTCCAGACGAATGGCGTGCCGAGCAGGTACACCGGCATCGCCCAGAGCTTCTTCTTGTACATATTCTCGTCGGTGTTCAACCAGCTATCGATCATTTTCTTGCTAACCAACGTTGTAATGGGAGTGACGTCCCCCTCCCACACCGGGGTGAGCGTCGGCAGCGTTGCCCACTGGGTCGCGATTGTTGGACCGGACTTCGTGGAAGCTGCAGTCTGGAAGGCACCGATGAGCGTTGTCGTCGACTGCGGCACCAATGTGATCGTCACGCCCTTGTGCGTCTCCTCGTATGCCTTCGTCTCTCCTTGTAGCCACTTCAGGATGCCAGGGACGTCTGATGTGCCCCAGAACCACCACACGACGTGGGCAGACGCCTTTTGCGACTGTGGTACGGCAGATGCCACGCTCGCATCGCCCGTCACCAGCGCCAAACACGACAGCGCGACGCCGAAAACCATCCAGCCGAGTCGGCGTCGCGGTCCACGACGGACGTCCAGCGCGCGTCTCCACATCGGCTGGTTCCTGGTTCCCCTTGCACCTTCGAGCACCATTGTCCTCCCTCCTTCCCAGCCGCCACTTCGGGCCGGCGTGGTATTAGTCGACTCTCTCGTCCTTGACGAACTACGCGCGAGGGCGCAGTAGATAGCGGTTGTCGTAGTACGTATCTGTTGGTAGCGACGTCGCGAGCGTTCCGGCGCCCTTCACCTCACGCTCGTAATAGCCGGCGTAGTGCTTTACCCGTTCCGGATCGAGGGAGACACCAATCCCTGGAGCCTGCGGTACGGCCAGGTAGCGACCGTCAAAGTGCATGAGGCCGCCCTCGATGACGTCATCTTGGAGGTTCCAGTAGTACGTCTGGTTATCCAGGATGAAGTTCGGATACGCCGCATGCAGCTGAAGGACGGCAGCGGTCGCGACGCCCAGTTCCCCGAAAGTGTGGGTCACCACCGGGAGTCCGGCAACCTCCGCCATCTGCGCGGCGATTCGTGCCCCCTGGAACCCGCAGTCGAAACGCGGGTCTAACTGGAGGGCATCGGCTGCATGATGCATCAACACCGCCAGGCTCCCCTCCACGGACAAGGAAGCCTCGTGCGCCAGAATCGGCACCGAGACTGCTTGCCGGACAGCAGCCATCTCGACGATGTTCGACGCGAGGACGGGCTGTTCGATGTACTCGGGCTGGTACTCCGCCATCATCTGGATGATCCTGCGAGCCGCCCCTGGTGACCATGCCTGGTTCGCGTCGACGCGGATCTTGACGTCCGCACCGACGGCTTCCCTCACCGCAGCGAAACGTGCAACGTCCAACTGCGGGTCGAACCCGACTTTGAAGTAGATCGTCTGGAAGCCTCGTGCGACCCACTCCCGCGCCTCGTCCGCCATGGCCTTCGGCTCTGCGGGAGGGATGTCTGCGTAGAACGGCGAACGCGTGCGCCAGGCGCTGCCCCAGACCTTGTGGAGCGGCTGCCCGAATACCTTGCCGACGAGATCCCACAACGCCGTGTCGAGCCCGGACAGGGCCCAGGCCATTCCCTGAGTTCCGAGATGGGCCATTCCGGTTTCGGCGTAGATCGACTTGCGCAGGAGGTCGTGGTCGAGGGGGTCAGCGCCGATCACGAGATCGCGCACCCCGTCGACCAGCGCACAGGTGACCTCGGGCTGCGCTGCATAGACCACGGGAGACTCGCCGATCCCGATAAGACCGTCGTCGGTCTTAACCTCCACGAGCACGCTACACTGCGCCCCTCGGCCGTGAAAGGTGCGCCTCCATGACGACTTGTAGGACCGAACTTGCGGAACCGCAACGATCGTCGTTGTGACGTCGGCAATCTTCACCGTGCGCTCCCCTCGAAGTGACGTACTCCCGCCGAGTGATCTACCACGACGCTCCCCTCGTCTTCCATCTCAAGAAGGCAACCGGCCACGCTCGGCGCGAACTCCCCGTCGGCCAACTCGGCCCACTCGTCGTTTGAAAGCCTTACGTCACCGCAGATCTGCAGGAGCGTCTTCGGCCCTCTTCTGACCGACATCGCCACCGTCTCGACGATGCCCTCCGCCATCCGCCTTGACGTCTCGAGGAACGCCTCCGGTTCGTCCCCGGTCATGGTCTTCTCGTGGGCACAGAGGAGAACGTCTGGGTGCAGCTTCTGCACGCTCCAGAGCGACGTCAGGTAGAGCGACGGCCTGATGAATTGCGGAGGAAACAGGAAGTGCCCGTCCATGGTCTTGATGCCTGCACCCATAAACGCATCGCCGGCGATGAGCGTTCCATCCTTCGGGAGCCACACGGCAGAATGCCCTGCGGAGTGGCCCGGCACGTGAATGATCACGCACGGCTCGTCGCCAATGATGAGCTCGCAGGTCCCGTCAACCAGCACATCCACGGAGAACTCGTCGCCGAGACGGCGCCGGATCCGTTCGTACGCTTCCCCTCCGAGGCGCACATCGTCAGATGTGGCGAACTGTGCGTAGCGCTCACGGATGACCGCCTCCGGATTCCCGAGGGGGGGGCATGGCTTTGCGTGGGCGAATACGGTGACCCGAGGACACAGGTCCTGCAGCGTCGACGTGCCGCCACAGTGATCGGCGTCGAGGTGCGTGATCACGAGGGAAACCGGGTCTGTTCTCCTGTCGTGTTCGTCAAGAAAAGGTGCGGTGGTCCGTTCGGGAGTCTCCGGCAGACCCGCATCGACGAGGAGCGTCCTTCCGTCACCCAGCACGGCGAACTGGGACAAGAGTCGTACGCCGTCTCGCTGGTCGAGGCGAGCCACGTGCGGCAGCGGCCAGCTTACGTTCATCGCGCCACTCCTTCCAGACGTATAGAGCGGCACTGCTCGATAACGCTGCTCAGCTGGGACCGCTTCACACCGACGAACGCTCCCCTCGGCTTCACCAGCTCAGCCAGGTCGGCCAGGTCGGCAAACTGAAGCACCCCATACCGATATGCCATTGGCGTCACTTCTGAATTCACGACGAGGAGCTCTTCGAGCGACTCGATCTCCCCGGTCCCGACCGCAGCGACGCGATCGTCGATCGCGGCGACGATCCCAGCCAGGATGCCGAATGCTCCGTTTCCCCACAATACGATCCGGCCCTTGTCGATCTGCGCGCCCGTCGAGTACCGATCCGAGACGAATCCGATAACCCCGAGCGTGTCGCACAGCCGTTGGTTCAGCAGGTCGCGCTCGAGCATCCAGGCGGCGCTCGCAATCTCGAACTCCGAGGTGCGCATCTCGCCCGTACCGCGCAGGTCCGGAAGAAGGAGCGCGTATCCCAGCGAACGGGCGATGTCGACCTCCGGTGAGTGGAGCGCGCCTGTCTTACCCCTCTCGTCCAGCATGACGAAAACGGGCGAAAGGTCGTCGGTCCAGTTCCGGGGTAGGACCAGCACCGCATCGACGTCGATCCCTTCTTCGATCGGGATCCGCAGCCGCTGGGCGTATCCGGTCGGGGTTGCGACATGGAGTGAGACATACGGGCGTTCGGCCGGCTTCGGCGGGAACGGGCCGAAGTACGTCCGCACGTCGGACGCCGAGGGCACACTCCGGCGTTCACGGCAGGTCAGGGCGAGCTCCCTCGCCAATGCGACGACGGGGCCATTCGAGTCGATCGGCGCGTCCCAGCACGATGCATCCGACGGTCGCCGCTGGATAGATTGCGGCCGCTGCGCCGTTGCAAGATTGTGGACCACCTCCCACTCTCTGGCGAGGAGCGGCGTAGTCTCTGTCAGTGGCTGCGCCCGCCTCCCTGCGAGCTTTCGAACGGCGAATGTGGCCATGGTCTGGCGCATGGCGGGGTGCAGGCCATGGCCACCCGGGACGATCGAGAACTCGAACCGGTCGACGGCGCCTTGGTCCTTGGCCAGGTCCCGCAACTCGGTCACGACTTCTTCGACACTGCTGAGCGGAATCGCAGGGTCTTGGTCGGCATTTGCGACGAGGAGGTCGCGGGGCAGGGTCGCAGACAGAATCTCTGCCATTGAACCGACTAGGCACAGCCCTGGAACCTGGTTGCACACGTCGACCCAACTATCCCACCCGGTTCCGAAGGCTGCGTCGCGAAGCTGGCCGACGTGCGAATTGACGATGCAGCCGATTGCTGCCGCGGTGACGCGCTCGTCAAGGGCAGCCGTGAAGATGGTGGAGAAGCCGCCTCCAGACGCGCCGAGCATTCCCAACCGCGATCCGTCGACCGCTTCCTGACGCTCAAGGACGTCGAGCGCCGCCATGCTGTCGCGCACCATAACGGACATCGAGGTGAAACCAACGAGAAGCGGGGCGAGTTGCCCATGCTGATGCCATCCGACACGGCGCTCGCCTTGGCCGAGCGGGTCGTAGCACAGCGTGACTATCCCGTTCTGCACCAAATGGAAGTTCAGGCGCTGGATGTCCGGCTCGAGCTTTGCGTTCTCCATCCAGTGTCCGGGCACGTGGACGGCGGCCGGATGAGGTCCCGACCCACCACAGGGCACATAGAGATGAGCGGGCACCGGCAACCCTGGCGTCGACTCAAAGACGAGCTTCTGCACGGTGAAGTCTTCACGATCGATCGTGTCGAGGACCGTGAGCGAGAGGTCCGACCGTGGGAGACGAGGAAGCCCTAGTGACTGTGCGATCCGCTCCCTCAGTTCCGTTTTTCCTTGCGAGGCTGTCGCCGAAGATTTACGGTCGCACTGCTGCGCGTGGAGTTGCGCCTGCTGGAGGATGAATGCCGGGAGCACGTCTCCCCTCGGTGCTTGCGACATGACCTCGCCGAGGTCACTCACTCGCACCCACCTCGGATTCGGCATGATCCGATTGGGAACCCCCCGGCGCCGGCAGGGTCTCGATGTTCTTCGTGAACTTCTCGATGTGGTCCTTGAGAAGGCGGCTCGAAAGCTCCCGATCGGGAGATCGAAGGGCCGAAAGGATTGCCAGGTGCTCCTCTGCCTCGTCGACCCACGTTGACGTGGTCATCCAGGCAGTCACGCTGATGAGCGCGACCTGCCCCTGGATGCGGTCAGCCAACGAGCTCAGCAGGTGGTTCGGGCACGGCTCGTACAAAGCCCGGTGGAACCGCCGATTGGCGCTCGCCCGCGCGGCGAGATCGCTTCGAGCTGCATCGGCATAACTCAGGGCGGCGGCGGCCCGGTCGAGCGAGTCCTCGTCGTGGAACGGCACCGCTAGCCGAACCGCCTCCGGCTCGATGAGGCTGCGGACCTGGTAGATCTCGTGGGCTTCTTCACTGCTGATGAGGCGGACCCGGATGGCCCGGTAGGGGGCTGCCTCCACGAAGCCGCGGTGCGATAGCACCTTCAGCGCTTCCCGCACCGGGGTCTTCGAGATCCCGAAGTTCGCTGCAAGCACACGTTCGACGAGGGGCTCACCCGGGCGAAGTTCGCCGTTGAGGATCGCTCTTTCGAGCTCCTCGGCGACCGCCGCAGCTCGAGAAGGCAGCTCAAGTTTGGTGTCTGGTGCCCCCACTGGGATCTGATGTACCAGATTCCATGCACTGATGTCAACAGGCGGGGGCCGATGGGACGGCCGCATGGCTTGCTGGAAGAGCTGCGGGACGTTCGTCGGGTCTTTCGGGATCAGTGGGGACGCGATGAGGTGATCCGTGGCGCCTAGCCCGTGGGCTAGCTGTAGCTAGCCCCCTTCGAGTCCCGCCTCGTCTTCGGCATCCAAGCGTGCCCGGATCTCGGGCGACACCTCGTCTGCGTCCGCCGGTCGGTTCGGGAGCCGGTTGCCGACGAGATGGCTCGGGGCGCGGCTCTCGTTCTCGGTCGGACGCGGCTCGCCTGCGCTGTCGTCGTGGCGACTGATGCCGGGGCGGCCGGTGTCGTTGCGCAGGACCTCTGCGGCGCTCGTCGGCGGCTCGTGCGCCGGGACGCCGGCCTGGGGCGAAGGGCCAGGGCTGGGTTGGCTGGGCTGGGCCTGGGATGCCGGCCGTGCAGACGGCTGGGGGCTCGGCGCCGGCCCATCGGGCGGGACCCACTCGCTCGGGGCGGTGTCGAGATCGCTCGGGGCGTCGCGCAGCGGGGGTTGCTCTGCGCTCGGCTCGTTGGCGACGGCCTTGG
>JAJYMD010000231.1 GCA_021787255.1 Actinomycetes bacterium
ACCGCGGCGTACGACGCGGCGATCGTGTCGTGGTTCGACGGCGACGACCCCCTCCCCCCGACCCTCCATCTCACCTACGAGCGCGCCGAGATCTGCCGTTACGGCGAGAACCCCCACCAGCGGGGCGCGCGCTACCGCTCGGGCCCCGGCTGGTGGGACGGCGTGGTGCAGCACGGAGGTACCGCGCTCTCCTACCTGAACGTCTTCGACGCGGACGCAGCCTGGCGTCTGGTCCACGAGGTCGCCGCGGACGCCGGGGGCCGTCCGGCCGCCGTCATCGTGAAGCACGCCAATCCGTGCGGCGCGGCGGTCGGCGGCGACCTCCTCAGCGCGTACGCCCGGGCCCTCGAAGGCGACCCCGTCTCGGCGTTCGGCGGCGTGGTGGCGCTCTCGGGCGAGGTCGCCGACGACGTGGCCGAGGAGGTGGCACGAGGGCCGCAGGCCGACGTCATCGTCGCGGGCGGCTACACGCCCGGCGCGATCGAGCGGCTCGCCGAGCGCCGCAAGGCCACCCGCCTTCTGTCGGCGCCCGCGCCGGAGGCCCCCGGGCGCCAGCTGCGCACGCTCGGCGCGGCGGCCCTCGTCCAGGATCCCGACGAGCTCGCGGTCCTGCCCGGCGGCTGGCAGGTGGCGAGCGCGCGCGTGCCCACCGAGGCCGAGTGGGCGGACCTCGCCCTCGCCTGGCGCCTGTGCGCGCGCACCTCCTCCAACGCGATCGTCGTCGCCACCGGGGGGCAGGTGGTCGGCGTGGGGGCGGGGCAGCAGTCGCGCGTGGTCGCGGCGGAGCTCGCGGTCGCCAAGGCCGGGGCACGCGCGGCCGGTGCGGCGGCGGCGAGCGACGGGTTCTTCCCGTTCCCCGACGGCCTCGAGGTGCTCGCGCGGGCCGGCGTCAGCGCGGTCGTGCAGCCCGGGGGCTCGCTGCGCGACGGCGAGGTGCTCGCGGCCGCGGACGCGGCGGGCGTCGCGATGGTGCTCACCGGCGAACGCCACTTTTGGCATTGACCGCGCGCCTCCTCGACGGAGAGCGCGTCGCGGCGCAGGTCCGCGCCGACGTGGCCCGGCGTGTGGAGCGGCTCCTCGCCCGGGGGATCCGCCCGGGGCTCGGGACCGTGCTCGTGGGTGACGACCCGGCGAGCGCCCGGTACGTCGAGATGAAGATCGCGGACTCCGCCGAAGTGGGGATCTCGAGCGTCCACGAGCACCTCCCCGCCGACGCGTCGCAGCAGGAGGTGGAGGCGGTCGTCGCGCGCCTGAACGCGGATCCGCGGGTGCACGCCTACATCGTGCAGCTGCCGCTGCCCGCCCACCTCGACACCGAGCAAGTGCTCGTCGCGGTCGACCCGGCGAAGGACGCGGACGGGCTCCACCCAGTGAACCTCGGGCGCCTCGTCGCGGGCCGCCCGGAGGTCCTGCCCTGCACGCCGATCGGCGTCGTGGAGCTGCTCGCCGCCCACGGAGTCCCCGTGGAAGGCCGCCACGTGGTCGTGATCGGCCGGGGGCTCACCGTCGGCCGGCCTCTCGCGCTGCTGCTCTCCTCGAAGAGGCCCGGCTGCAACGCGGCCGTCACCGTGGTGCACACGGGCGTCGAGGACCTGGCGGGGCTCGTGCGGTCGGGTCATGTCGTCGTCGCGGCGGCGGGGCGTGCCGGGCTGGTCACGCCCGGCATGGTGAGGCCCGGTGCGGCGGTGGTGGGCGTGGGGACCTCGTTCGAAGGGCGTCGGCTCCTCTCCGACGTGGAGGAGTCGGTCGCCGAGGTGGCGGGTTGGATCACCCCGCGCATCGGCGGCGTCGGTCCCATGACGCGCGCGATGCTGCTGCGCAACTGCGTGCTCGCCGCCGAGCGGTCCGCAGCTACCATCGGCGGGTGACCCGGATCGCGGACCTCCTCGCGGCGGGAAAGACCTGGTCCTTCGAGTTCTTCCCGCCTCGCAGCGACGCCGAGCAGGCGACGCTCACGCGCACCTTGCACGACCTCGAGCCTCTCGGGCCGTCCTTCGTGTCGGTCACCTACCGCGGCAGCGCCGCGTCCCGGCGGCGCACCTACGAGGTCGTGACCGCGATGCTGCACGTCACGAGGCTCACGCCGATGGCGCACCTGACCTGCGTCGGCCACACCCGTCTCGAGCTCGCCGAGATCCTCGTCGAGTACCGCAAGGCCGGCGTCGAGAACCTCATGGCCCTCGGTGGCGACCCGCTCGCGACAGCCGAAGACGGCCAGGGAGAGCTCGCCCACGCGTTCGAGCTGGTCCAGCTCGCGAGAGCGATCGGCGGCTTCTCGATCGGCGTCGCCGCCCATCCAGCCGGCCATCCCGCGTCGGCGGACCTGGACACGGACCGTGCTCACCTTGCAGAGAAGCTCGAGCTGGCCGACTTCGCGATCACGCAGTTCTTCTTCGAGGCCGAGCAGTACAGAGGGCTCGTGGAGGACCTCGCCCGCCGTGGGCTCACCAAGCCGGTGCTGCCGGGCATCATGCCGGTGACGTCGCTTGCGTCGATCCCCCGGATGGCCGAGATGGGCTCGCCGGTGCCCCGATGGGCCCAGGCCCGCCTGCAGGCGGCGGCGGAAACGGGCGGGGACGACGCGGTGCGCGCCGAGGGCATCGCGATGGCAACCGAGCTGTGCCGGGACGTGCTCGAGCTGGGCGCGCCGGGCCTGCACTTCTACACGCTGAACCGCTCGACCGCGACGCGCGAGATCTACCGGTCCCTCGGCCTCTCCCCCACTCCTCAGCCGGACGTCCCTGGCACGCCCAGCGTCTCCAGCGCGGCGTTGAGCGTGGGCGACGGGCGCATCACGGCGGCGGCCCGGCCGGGGTCCGGGTGGTAGTAGCCGCCCAGGTCGACAGGTGCTCCCTGGACCGAGAGCAGCTCGTCCACGATCACCTGCTCGCCGTCCGCCAGCGTCTTGGCGAGCCCGGAGAAGGTCGATGCCAGCGCGAGGTCCTCGGTCTGGCCCGCCAGCTCCTGGGCCCAGAACAGGGCGAGGAAGAAGTGGCTGCCTCGGTTGTCGACGCCTCCCACCTTCCGGCCCGGTGACTTCATCTCGTCCAAGAGCCGCTCGGTCGCCTTGTCGAGCGTCCTGGCCAGGACGCCGACGCGCGGATTGCCCGCCTTCTCGGCGAGCAGCGCGAGGCTGACCGCGAGCGCGAGGAACTCGCCGAGGCTGTCCCATCGCAGGAAGTTCTCTTCCAGGAGCTGCTGGACGTGCTTGGGCGCCGAGCCGCCGGCCCCCGTCTCGAACAGCGCGCCGCCGGCGAGCAGCGGCACGATCGAGAGCATCTTGGCGCTCGTGCCCACCTCCATGATCGGGAAGAGGTCCGTCAGGTAGTCCCTCAGGACGTTGCCGGTCACCGAGATCGTGTCCTCGCCCCGTCGCATTCGCGCGAGCGCGTGCGCGGTGGCCGCGGCGGGCTCCATGATCTCGATGGAGAGGCCCTCGGTGTCCTCGTGCGCCAGTGCGGCGTGGACCTTCTCGAGCAGCTTCGCGTCGTGCGGGCGCGTCTCGTCGAGCCAGAACACCGCCGGGTCCCCGCTCTCGCGGGCCCGGCGGACCGCGAGCTGCACCCAGTTCGTCACCGCAAGGTCGGTGGTCCGGCAGACACGGAAGATGTCACCCTCGGACACCGGCTGCTCGAGGAGCGGCGTGCCGGTCCGGTCGAGGACCCGGACCGTGCCGGCGACGGGGATCTCGAAGGTGGTGTCGTGGCTGCCGTACTCCTCGGCCGCCTGGGCCATGAGCCCGACGTTGGGCACCGAGCCGATCGTCGCCGGGTCCAGCGCGCCGTGCGTCCGGCAGTCGTCGACGAAGACCTTGTAGACGCCCGAGTAGCTGCTGTCGGGGATCACCGCCAAGGTGTCCGCCTCCTCGCCGTCGGGACCGGACATGTGGCCGGAGTTGCGGATCATCGCGGGCATCGAGGCGTCGATGATGACCGAGTTCGGCACGTGGAGGTTCGTGATGCCTCGGGCCGCGTCGACCATCGCGAGGCGAGGTCCCGCGGCCGCCTCTTCGTCGAAGGAGGCCCGGATCTGCTCGCCGCCGGGCACCGAGGCGAGGCCGTCGAAGATGGCCGCCAGCCCGTCGGCCGGGTCGAGGCCGGCGGCGGCGATCGCGTCGCCGTAGCGGCCGAAGGTCCGAGGGAAGAGCGCGCGGATCACGTGGCCGAAGATGATGGGGTCGGAGACCTTCATCATCGTCGCCTTGAGGTGGACGGAGAAGAGGACGCCTTGCTCCTTCGCGCGTGCCGCCTGGGCGGCGACGAAGCGCGTCAGGGCGTCGACCCGCATGACCGCGGCATCGACGATCTCGCCGGCTTCCACCGGCACCTCGTCGGCCAGCGCGTGGGTCTCCCCGCCGCGGGTCACGAGCTCGATCCGCAGGGAGCCGGTCTCCGCCACGACCGCTGATCTCTCGGTGTGGCGGAAGTCGTCGTCGGCCATCGAAACCACGTCCGTCTTCGAAGCGGGTGTCCACGCGCCCATCCAGTGCGGGTGCGCCCGGGCGTGGTTCTTGACCGGAGCGGGGACCCGCCGGTCCGAATTCCCCTGGCGCAGCACAGGGTTCACCGCGCTGCCCTTGACGGCGTCGTAGCGGGAGCGCACGTCGCGCTCTTCGGCGTCGGCGGGGCTCTCGGGGTAGTCGGGCACCGCGTACCCCTGTCCCTGGAGCTCCGCGATCGCGGCGCGCAGCTGAGGCACCGACGCCGAGATGTTCGGCAACTTGATGATGTTGGCCTCCGGGCTCGAGGTGAGCGCCCGCAGCTCGGCCAGCGCGTCCGGGACGCGCTGGTCCTCGCGGAGTCGGTCGGGGAAGGCGGCGAGGACACGACCGGCGAGCGAGATGTCCCGCGTCTCGACGGTGGCGCCCGCGGTGGCCGCGAAGGCGCGCACGATCGGGAGCAGCGAGTAGGTCGCGAGCGCCGGCGCTTCGTCGGGGTAGGTGTAGATGATGGTCGATCTGGTCACGGTGCTCCGCTTCGCGTCGGGTCGGGTGGCGTCGAGTGGTCGGACGACCCCTCCGGGTCACAAGATCACCACGTCACGGCGGCGGCCGCCAACCGGATGCGCTTCGAAGGGCGCGAGCGGCACAAGGTAACGTGCGGGTCATGGCCTCACCTTCCCCGGTCCACGTCACGGTCACCGGCGCAGCCGGCCAGATCGGCTACTCGCTGCTCTTCCGGATCGCCTCCGGCCAGCTGCTCGGCGAGGACCAGCCGCTGGTGCTCCGCCTGCTCGAGATCGAGCCGGCGATGAAGGCGCTCGAGGGCGTGGTCATGGAGCTCGACGACTGCGCGTTCCCGCTCCTCGCCGGGGTGGTCGCCACGGCGGACCTGAAGACCGCCTTCGACGGGACGTCGTGGGCCCTGCTCGTCGGGTCGGTCCCGCGCAAGGCCGGCATGGAGCGTGGCGACCTGCTCGGGGTGAACGGGGGGATCTTCAAGCCGCAGGGCCAGGCGATCGCGGCGCACGCCGCGTCCGACGTCCGCGTGCTGGTCGTCGGGAACCCCTGCAACACGAACTGCCTGATCGCCCGCTCGAACGCGCCGGAGGTGCCCGCGGATCGCTGGTTCTCGATGACCCGGCTCGACGAGAACCGCGCCGACACCCAGCTCGCGCGCCGCGCGGGGGTGCCGGTCACCTCGGTCACGAACCTCGCTGTCTGGGGCAACCACTCCTCGACGCAGTACCCCGACTTCCAGAACGCCCGGATCGACGGCCGGCCCGCGCCCGAGGTGATCGGAGACCGTGCGTGGCTGGAGGGCGAGTTCCTCACCACCGTGCAGCAGCGTGGCGCCGCCGTCATCGGCGCGCGCGGGGCGTCCTCGGCCGCGTCCGCGGCCAGCGCGGCGATCGACACGGTGGTCGGGCTGCGCAGCGCGACGCCCGAGGGGGACTGCGTGTCGGTGGCGGTGGCGAGCTCCGGAGAGTACGGCGTCCCCGAGGGGCTCCAGTTCGGGATGCCGGTGCGCGCGGACGGGCGTGGCGGGTGGTCGGTGGCCGAAGGGTTCACGCACGACGCGTTCGCGCTCGAGCGGATCCGGGTGACGACCGAGGAGCTCCTCGCCGAGCGGGCGGAAGTGGAGGCGATGGGTCTCCTCGGTTGAGAGCGTCCCCGCGAGCGCCTGAGCGGCCGCGGGGACGAGGGGTCGCGTGCGCGGGTGCGTCCGACGGGCGAGCGCCCGGGCGCGACGCCCGCCAGGTGGCGGAGCGCTACTGGGCGGCCGGGGCGGTGCGCTGGGGGATCTCGATCCCCGCGCTCGTGAGGAAGCGAAGCTTCTTCGCCACCGTGTCCTGCCAGACGACCATCTCCGCGTCGAAGTGCGAGCGGTTGCCTTCCTCGCAGGCGTGCTCGACTTCGTCGAACGCCGCGTCCTCGGCGTCGAGGAGCTGACGGTACCGGAGGAGGAAGTGGTCGTCGATCGGCTGGTGCACAGCACGCCTCCCGGGTCCTGGGCCCGCCGGTCACGGGCCGGTCACCCAGAGATTACCCAGGCAGGGGCCGCTCCGACAGCCCTTCGAGGCGCCGAGCCACCGAGGCGAGCAGCGATTGCCCGCTGACCAGGACCGACACGTCTCCTCTGACCTTGACCCGTCCGGCGGCGAGGAGCCCGGCGGGATCGAGCTCGCCGCGGGCGACCAAGACCGCGTCCTCGTAGCGCACAGAGAGCGTCACCTCGCGCGCGGGCGTCCCGGGGCCCGGCGCACAAGGGCCCGGCTGCTCGGGGGGCTGGAGCTCAGGGGGCTGGCGCTCGAGGTGGACGCGGCCGTCTTCGACGCTGAGGGCCACGCGCACCGTCCCTTCGGGTCCGCCGTGGACCACCTGGAGCATCCGGAACGAGACGCCGCGCTCGGGCTCGAGCCCCGCCACGGCCTCGTTGAAGGCAGCGACCCACTCCTCGGAGTAGAGGCGCTCGGGCCGCGGCACCATCAGAGAGGCGTCGCGCCCGCCGCCTCGTCGGCCGAGCGCTTGTGGCGCCGGAGGATCTTGCGGCCGAGCCACGCCACCGGGTCGTAGGACGCATCGACCACACGCTCTTTCATGGGGATGATCGCGTTGTCGGTGATCTTGATGTGCTCGGGGCACACCTCGGTGCAGCACTTCGTGATGTTGCACAGGCCGAGCCCCATGCGCTGGCGAGCCAGCTCGCGGCGGTCGTTCGTGTCGAGCGGGTGCATCTCGAGCTCGGCCAAGCGGATGAAGAAGCGCGGGCCCGCGTAGTGCTGGCTGTTCTCCTCGTGGTCGCGGATCACGTGGCAGACGTCCTGGCAGAGGAAGCACTCGATGCACTTGCGGAATTCCTGCCCGCGCGCCACGTCCACCTGCTGCATGCGGT
>JAJYMD010000336.1 GCA_021787255.1 Actinomycetes bacterium
ATCGCCAGCCAGATGGGAAGGGAGCGCATGAGCCAAAGGGAGTAGGCGCCGAACGCCATGACCTCGCCCTGCGCGAGGTTGATCTGGCGCAGCACGGCGAACACGAGCCCCACCGAGACCGCGATCAGCGCGTACAGCGCGCCCAGCGAGATCGCGTTCACGAGGTAACCGACGACAGTCATCGGCGGAGCTCTGAGCGCGCGGACGGGTCCGCACCGAAGTAGGAATCGATCACGGTCTGGATCGGCGTCGACCGGTCCGCCTCGAACCGGATCCTGCCGCCGACCAGGACGTAGCTACGCGAACAGAACTCGAGGGTCATCTCGGCGCGCTGCTCGACGAGGAGGATCGAGACGCCGAGCTCGTGGATGTGCGCGAGCGCAGAGAAGACCGCCGCCACCGCGGTCGGCGAGAGCCCGAGGCTCGGCTCGTCGAGCAGCAGGAGATCCGGGTCGGCGAGCAGCGCCCGCGCGATCGCGACCTGCTGCTGCTGGCCGCCCGAGAGCAGGCCTGCTCGCTGGTCGCGGAACTCCTCGGCGACCGGGAACAGCTCGGCCACCTCCCCGTCGTCGAAGCGCGGCCTCCGGTCGCGCCGGCGAGCCAGGCGACCGAGCTCCAGGTTCTCCTTCACGGTCATCGAGGCGAACAGGTGCCGACCCTCCGGCACCATCGCGACCCCGAGGCGGGCGATGTTCTCGGGTCGACCGGGCGCCAGCGCCTTTCCTCTCAGCGTCACCTGGCCGCCCGATCGGCGCACCGCGCCCATGATCGCGCGCAGCGTGGACGACTTGCCCGCGCCGTTGGGTCCGACGATACCGACCACCTCTCCCTCTCCGACCGAGAGCGAGATGCCCTCGACGGCCCGAGACCTCCCGTAGGTGACCTCGAGGTCTTCGACCTCGAGCAGCGCACGAGAGCTCGCCGCCCCCGGCGCGCCGAGCGGAGCCCCAGGGGGGGTCATCGCTGCGGGTTCTGCGCCCATCACGGCGCCTTGGCAGTGCCGCTCGCCGCGTCGCCATCACCGGGCGGGGCGGCTGACGCCGATCGCGTCGAGGGCACCGAGCCGAAGTACGCCGCGAGCACCTCCTCGTGATGGCGTACGTAGCTCGGCGTCCCCTCGGCGAGCAGCTGGCCGTGGTCGAGCACGACCACACGGTCACTCAGGTCCAGCACGAACTCGACGTTGTGGTCGATCACGACGACCCCGGCGTCGCGACCGACACGAGTCTGCTCCACGAGCGCCCGCAGCTCGGCGAGGGACTCGGCGGGTAGACCCGCTGCCGGCTCGTCGAGCAGCAGGAACGCAGGGCCGGCCACCACCGCTCGGGCGACGCTCACCCGCTGCTGGTCGCCGTGGGACAGCTCGGCGGGCGGTCTCGCGGCCAGCGACAGGAGGCCGGTCTCCTCCAGGAGGGCGTCGGTGCGCCGACGCGCCTCCCTCGCCGAGCAGCCGACCGCCAGGGCGCCGAGCTCGATGTTCTCGCGCGCGCTCAGGTCCATGAACAACCTGCCGTGCTGGAAGGTGCGTGCGAGCCCGCGGTGCGCCCGGCGCTCCGGCGGCAGGTGGGAGATCTCGGCACCGCCGAGGGTGATGCTCCCCTCGCTGATGGGGGCGAAGCCGCTCATCGCGTTGACCAGCGTCGTCTTGCCGGCACCGTTCGGCCCGATGAGCCCGACCACCTCTCCCCGTCGCACCGAGAACGTGACCGAGCTCACCGCGCGAAGCCCTGCGTACGTCACGGTCACCGCACGGCACGCCAAGAGCCGCGCGGGGTCCTCCTCTGGCTCCTCTGGGCCAATCACCTCGAGTGCCGCGTCCCTCGGCTCCTGCGCCACCTCCGTGGCCAGCTGGTTGACAGCGACCTCCTCGCGTCAGGACCTCATGTGTGAAGGACGAGGCCGTACTTCCCGGGGGTCAACAGCTGCACGAAGTGGGGCTTGTCGTTGCTCACCTCGATGATCGCCTCGGCTCGACCGACGACCGCATGGAACGCGTTCGAGAAGCTGACGAGGCCGGACAACGTCGGCACGTTGTGGAAGTGCACCAGCGCGGATGCGAGCTTCGCGCCTGTGAGACTGCCCTTCGTGCGCTCGATCGCCGTGACGATGCCCTCGAGCGCCGTGGGCCCGAGGACGAACCCCCCGGTCAGCGGAGCCTCTCCCTCAGCCTTCATCTGGGAGTACAAGGCGCGGACTGTCGCGTTGGGGTCGTCGCCGAACACCGACGCGTACGTCGCCCACCAAAGGTTCGTCGAGATCTTGGGTGTCTTCGGCTCCCAGAAGCCGCCGTCGATCGACCAGGGTCCGACGATCGGCTTGGTGTTGCCGAGGGTCCGCACGGAGGTCACGAACGTCGGGAGTGTGGGCGTCGTCGTGGTGCACAGCACCGTCGCCGAGGCGCCCGAGCTGGCGGCCTTGGAAGCCACCTGGGAGATCGTGTGGTCACCGGTGGTGTAGCTCAGCTGCGACACGATCTTGCCCCCCAGCGCCTTGTAGTCCGCGGTGAAGTTCTCGCAGACGTCAAGGAAGTATGTGAGCAGGTGGTCGGTCACCACCGTCGCGGTCTTCCAGCCCTTCTGCATGAGCAGGCGCGCGATCACCGCGCCTGTCGTGCTCGGCTCGTTGCCGAAGCTGAACGCCAGCCTGCCCGCCGGGCCGAACTTCTTCGGGCCCATCTCGCTCGACGAGGTGCACGGGGCGATCGTGAGCAGGTGGTGCGCCAGCCCCACCTCGATGGCCGGCGCTGCGAATGTGGCATCGCAGGTGACCCACAGGATCTTTGCCCCTGCCGCGACCGCCTTCTCGGCGTCCGACTTCGTGAGCGCAGGCTGGAGCTCGTCGTTGTAGACCTTGAACTCGACGGGCCGGCCGAGCACTCCACCCTTGGCGTTCACCTTCTTCGCCCAGACCTCGGCCGCCTCGAGCGCGGGCTGGTCGAACGGCTTCATCGTGCTCGTCTCGTCGATCACCGCCCCGATGACGATGGGCTTGCCCGTGGCCTTGTTCGCCCTTTCGTGCGACGCCGGGCTCGCCCCGCTGACGCTCACCGTCCCGAGCGCGATGCCGACCGCCCCCGCGACCGCGACAACCGACTTGAGCCACGATGACCGTCTCATGTGCTCCCCTTTGCTCGTAGCCAGCACAGCCGACCGGCCCCGCGGTCGCGTGCGACCCGGGCCAGGCTGCTCACCGTAACGCGATTTCTGACATTCAATCAAATCACCTCCCCCATCGAGCCGCGATCGCGGCACGAACCCCGCTGTACCGCCTGTTCGGCCTGTACCGCCTGTTCGGCCTGTACCGCCTGTTCGGCCTGTAGCGCCTGTTCGGCCTGTAGCGCCTGTTCGGCCTGTAGCGAACAGGCCCGGGCGACCATCATCGGAGGTGGAACAGAATTATCGTGTGGAGTGGACCCGCGGCTCCAGACCCGTACGGGTCGCCGGGCTCGGGTGACGACCGGAAGGGCGTGAATGGCGCGAGTCGAAGCCGGTGACGAGCTGGTGCTCGCCGAAGTGAAGGCGCTGTGCGCCGACCTTCGCGGGCGACCGATCGAGGTGCACCTCGACAGCGACCTTCGTGCCGAACTGGGACTGGACAGCCTCGCCATGGTCGAGCTCGTCGACCGCATCGGCCAAGCAGCCGGGGTGGACCTGGGCGAGGACGTGCTCAGCAGCGCTGCGACCCCGAGGGATCTCTCCCGGGCGCTCCAGGAGGCCACGCGACGCAGTGAGACGACCACGACGGCGCCGGAGGCCCCGAGCGGGCCTGTGGGAGCACCGACGAACGGCCCCGCGCCGGTGCCACCTGCGGTCGGCGGCGCGACCGTCTCGACCCTGAACGAAGCCCTGGTCCTGCACGCGGCGACCCGCCCGGACCAGCTCACGATCCGGCTCCTCGGGGCGGACAAGCCCGCGGGCGGCGAGGAGATCACCTACGGCGCGCTCTTGACGGAGTCCCAGACCCTGGCTCTCGCGCTCGTCGACGACGGTCTCTCCTTCGGCGAGCGGGTCGCGATCATGCTGCCGACCGAGCGCGCGTACTTCAGCGTCTTCTTCGGCATCCTTCTCGCAGGCGGCGTCCCGGTCCCCCTGTACCCGCCGGCCGATCCCGCCAGGCTCGCGGAACAGCTCACCCGGCTCGCCGGCGTGCTGCGCAACGCCGGCGCCGTCGCGCTGGTGACGGTCCCCGAGGCGATCGCGGCGGCGCGACTGCTCTCGGTGCAGGTCCCCTCCCTGACGAGAGTGCGGACGCCTGCGGAGCTGTTGGAGCGACGCGCCACGGGCTCCCTCCTGCCAGAAGTACGCCCGGACGACATCGCCCTCATCCAGTACACCTCTGGCAGCACCGGTGACCCGAAGGGCGTCGTGCTCACCCACGCGCAGCTGCTGGCCAACATGCGCGCCATGGCAGAGGCGGCCCGTCTGTCCTCCGCGGACGTCGTCGTCTCGTGGCTGCCGCTGTACCACGACATGGGGCTGATCGGGCTCTGGCACACGCCGCTCGTCTACGGCGTGCCGTTCGTCGTCATGTCCCCCCTTTCCTTCCTCGCCCGTCCGGTGCGTTGGCTCGAGGCGATCACCGCTTACTCCGGCACGATCTCTGCTGCACCCGACTTCGCCTACCACGCGTGCGCCGAGCGGATCACCGACGCCGAGCTCTCAGGGCTCGACCTCTCGAGCTGGCGCCTCGCGTTCGACGGCTCCGAAGCCGTGAGCGCAGCCGTCGTCGACGCGTTCACGAAGCGCTTCGCGCCGGTCGGCTTTCGTCCGGAGGCGATGTGCCCGGCCTACGGCCTCGCCGAAGCAGGAGTCGGCATCGCCTTCAGCCCGCTCGGTCGTGGCCCGCGGGTGGAGACCGTCTCTCGTGCAGTCCTCGCTCGCTCGGGCCGGGCGGTGCTCGTGCCCGGTGACGAGCGCTCCGCCGTCTCGATCGTCGGTTGCGGGTACCCGCTCCCCGGCTACGAGATCCGGATCGTCGGTCCCGGAGACCGCGACCTGCCCGAGCGCCACGAAGGACGGGTCCTCTGCCGCGGCCCGTCGCTCACCGACCGCTACTTCGCGAACGAGGCAGCTTCCGCAGCGCTCTGGCAGCATGGCTGGCTGGACACCGGGGACCTGGGCTACCTCGCCGACGGCGAGCTGTTCCTCACCGGGCGCGCGAAGGACCTCATCATCCGCGGCGGCCGGAACCTGCACCCTGAGGACCTCGAAGCCGCGCTGAGGGGTGTCCAGGGCATCGAGCCCGACGGCGTCGCGGCGTTCTCCTCCTCCGACGTCCGGCTCGGGACCGAGCGGCTCGTCGTCGTCGCCGAGACCTCCGTCGGGGGGGCGGCCGAACGTGCCGCGCTCGAGGACGCGATCCGTCGCCGGGCGGTCGATCTCTTCGGGCTGGCTCCCGACGAGATCGTGCTCGTCCCACCGAGGTCGATCCTGCGGACGGCGAGCGGCAAGGTGCGCCGCGCTGCGACCCGGGCCGCGCTCGAGCGGGGCCGGCTGGGCAAGGCACCCCGCCCGCGGCCGCTGCAGCTCGCGGAAGAGGCGTCGTCACAACTGGGCCCGAGCGCCAGGTGGATCGCCGGCGCCCTCGCCACATGGGCGTTCGGCGGCATCGCATGGGTCGTCGCGCTGCTCCACGCGGCCCTTCTCGCGGCAGCTCTCCAGCTCCCCATTCCTCTGCGCGCGCGCTGGTGGCTCACCCGGGCCGCCGCACGGTCGCTCTCCTGGGTCCTTGGGATCCCAGTCGACGTCGACGGAACGATGCCGGCCGAGGACGTGCCGGCGATCGTGGTGGCCAACCACCCGAGCTTTCTCGACGCGGTCGTCCTCATCGTGGCGTCGGCGTCCCCGCTCACCTTCGTGACGAGCACCGAGCTCCGCTCGAAGCCCGTCGTCGGAGCGTTCCTCGAGCGCCTCGGGTGCGCCTTCGTGGCGCGCGGAGAGCCGGCACGTGCAGAACGCGACCTCGAGACGCTGACGGATCTCGTCCGAACCGGCCACCGCCTCGTCGTCTTCCCCGAGGGGTCGCTCGCCCGAGCGCCCGGAGTGCGGCCGTTCCACTTGGGCGCGTTCGCCGTCGCGGCCACGACGAGGTGCCCGATCGTGCCCGTCGCGATCCGAGGCACGCGCGGCGTGCTGCCACCGGGCTCCTACCTCGCACGGCGAGGCCGGGTCGCGCTCGCCGTCGGCCGCCCCGTGGACGCCCCCGCTGCGGACTTCGCCGCCGAGGCCGCCCTCTCCGAGGTCGTGCGGCGAGACATCGCGCAGATGGCCGGCCTCCCGCTCATGGGCGAACCCGGGACCCCGACCCCCGCCTCGTAATCACCCACGGGACGCCAGGGACTCCAGGGTGTGCACCACGGGGGGCGACCCTGACGCCGGTCCGGGTCCAGCACAGCTCGGCGTGATAGGCGCCATCCCGACCTCCAGGGAGGGCGGCGAAGAGGGCCCCGGACGACCTCGGTCTCCCGCATACCTGCGGCTGCTCCTCACCCTGCTCTTGCCGGCGGCACTGTTCAACTCCTACGACGGCGAGCTGAGGGCGGTGCTGCTCAGTCAGTTGAAGGACGCCTTCCACGTGGGCACCGCGGCTGTCGGGATCGCCAACATCCCGATCGGGGCCGGTCAGTTCATCGCGTTCTTCGTGGTGCTCGCCGCCGACAGGATCGGACGACGCCCGATCCTGATGTGGTCGATCCTCGGCTACACGGCGTGCACCACGCTCAGCGCGGTCTCCTGGAACCTCTGGTCGTTCGCCGCGTTCCAGTTCGGGACGCAGGTCTTCATCGGTGCCGAGTTCGGCGTGGCGGTCACGCTGCTCGCAGAGGAGGTGCCGCCCGCCCACCGAGGCCGGTACCTCTCGTGGCTGCTGCTCGTCAGCCCGCTCGGAGCAGTGCTCGCAGGCGTGCTGGTCGCAGTCGGGTTCCTCCACAACCCGATCGGGTGGCGAATGTTCTTCCTCCTCGCCGCGGTCCCGCTCCTCGTGGTGGCCGTCGCCCGTCGCAAGCTGCAGGAGAGCGAGGCGTACTTGCACGCCCGGGCCGCCCGGGCCTCCTCGCCCAGGCGCTCGGCGCGCGAAGCGGTCGTCAGCTCGGTCGCGGTCTTTGCCCGCGCGACGCGGCTGCGGGTCTCGGCGGTGGGAGGCATCGCCTTCGTCCAGGGCCTGGGATCAGCCGCAGCCGTCGGATGGTGGACGTACTACGCGGAGCACGAACGGCACTTCGGCACCGGCACGGCCGGTGCCTTCTTCGCCGCCGCAGCCCTCGTCAGAGATCG
>JAJYMD010000128.1 GCA_021787255.1 Actinomycetes bacterium
CGGTCGATGGGCGGCCGGACCTCCCGAGCAGGTGATGACGACGGAGACCTTGAGCCGGCTCTTCGGCGCCCACATCGACGTCATCCGAGTGCACGGCCGCGTGGTCGTGGTCGGCGGCGAGACAGATCCCCATCACCACCATCTCGGTCACCCAGACCACGAATTGGGCCACGACCACGACCACGAATTGGGCCCAGACCACGAATTGGGCCACGACCACCACCACGTGGACCACCACGACCTCCACGACCAGACCGATCACGACGACCAGACCGATCACCACGAGCAGACCGATCACCACGACCAGACCGATCACCACGACCAGACCGATCACCACGACCAGACCGATCACCACGACCAGACCGATCACCACGACCAGACCGATCACCACGAGCACGACGCGGGCGGTCGCCCGTGACCGCCGCCGAGACCTGCCGGAGGACGCCCCCGGCGGGCCGATCGGTCTCGGTGGCCCGGCGGAGGGGGGGACGGGGGGAACCGAGGGTGGCGGGCTGATGGGCATCGGGTTCTTCCTCGCCCAGCCGTTCGCCCAGCACGCGCTCGCCGCCGCCTTCCTCGTCGCGATGTCGTGCGGCCTCATCGGGCCGTTCGTGGTCACTCGGGGCATGTCATTCGCCGTGCACGGCGTGGCCGAGCTCGCCTTGACCGGGGCGGCTGCCGGGCTCCTGGCCGCCGACAACGCGGTCGCCGGCGCGTTCGTCGGCTCGCTCGTGGTCGCCACCCTCATCGCGACCCTCGGGGCGCGCCCACACGAGCGCGACTCGGCGATCGGCTCCATCCTCGCGTTCGGCCTCGGCATCGGCGTGCTGCTGCTCGGCTATTACCACGGGTTCGCCACCGAGGCCACGAACATCCTCTTCGGGAACATCTTCGGGGTGTCGGGCACCCAGATCGTCGTCCTGATCGTGATCAGCGCCGCCGTCGTGGTCGTCATGGCGGTGTGGTACCGGCCTCTGCTCTTTGCTTCCGTCGACCCCGACGTCGCCGAAGCCCGTGGGGTGCCGGTCCGGCGGCTCGGGCTCCTGTTCCTCCTCGTGCTCGCGCTCACCGTCACCGGGGCTGCTCAAGTGGTGGGGACGCTCCTCGTCCTCAGCCTGGCGATCACCCCGGCTGCAGCGGCCCAGCGCCTCACTGCCAACCCGCTCCGGGTCGCGATCCTCTCGGTCGTCTTCGCCGTGGTGGCAGCCGACGGAGGCCTGGTCGCGAGCTTCGAGGCCAGCACCGTGAAGGCGAGCGTGCTCATCGTGAGCATCAGCTTCGCCCTTTACCTCCTCGCGCGGATCGCCGGGCCGGCGGTGAGGGGAAGGCGGCGGCGTGCCCCCGGCCGGGACGCGCCCGAAGCGCTCGAGGGTTGACGTCCTCCTCGATGACCTTTCGGACCTCCCGCAGGATCTCCTCGTCGTCCGCCAGCGCGAACGCGTCGCTGAGCCAGGCGCCGGCCAGCTCGCCTCGGACGCGTCGCAGCGAGCCGTCGGGACGGTAGACGAGACGCCCCAAGAGCCCGTTGCGCACCACCACGCCGAACGGCTCGGGATCCCAGCCGGCGCTCGTCACGATGGTCCGGATCTCGTCGAGGGAGAACGGCGAGTCCGCCCACAGCGGCAGCCATGTCATGACCTCGTTGGGCTTGTGCCCGCCCGCCAGGTAGCCCATGCGCGCTGTGTCCTCGGTGAGCACCCCCAGCACGTCGATCAACCGCCCGTGCCAGCCCTTCTCCTCGGCGAGCTCGGTCGCGACGCCAGGCAGGACCGCTCCGTTCGCCGCGACGTGGTGAGCGAGGGCTTCCGCGAGCTCTTCCAGAGTGGGTTCCGTCCACTTGCCGGTCTCCGGTGTCCTGGCTGTCGTGGCGTTGTCGGACTGCATGGCGCTCTCGGACTGCATGGCGCTCTCGGACTGCATGGCGCTCCTCCTTGCTCGGCTGGCTCGGTCGTCGTCGGGTCCACCACGGGCGACGTCCGGGTGACGACGCAGGCGACCGCGGTGCGATCGTTCTCCACGACCACCGTTGCCGCTCGGTCCGCGTGTCCGCAGGGCCGAACGTCACATGCTCCCATGCGCCCTCTCGCGAGTAGCGCACCCAGCGCGCGCAGGGCGCCCAGGCCATCCAGCGCGCCCAGCGCATCCAGCGCGCTCAGGGCTTGCCGAAGACGTGGACGCAGTCGTGCGCCGGGCTCCCGTCCGCAGCGACGGCCGGCCGGTGGAGGACCGCGTGGGTGGGGCGCGCCCGCAGCGCGCCCGTTGCCGCTCCGCCGCCAGAGAAGGTGGCCGTCACCTCGGCATCGATGATCAGGCTGTAGCCCTCCTCCTCGCCACCCCCCTCGCCATCCGGCTCGGGCGGCAGAGCGGCGAGCCCGCCCGCGGGAGGTGCGAGCAGCACCACGTGGCCGCGGGCGGTGGCGTTGCGGAGAGAGGTCGCGCCTGCAGGAACGACCAGCTCATCGCCTGTCCATCCGACCGTGGACGCGACGCAATGCGCGCTGGCGTCGTCGCTCACCGTGAGGAGGTACGCGGCGTTGGACCTGCGGCCGAGCGCCGCCGAGAGCTCGTCGAGGGGGACCGGGACGCTCATCGCCCGAGCGTACGCTCAGTCTCCGGGGCCGGCCCAGTCCGAGTGGGCGTCCGACGCGGGGAAGGACTCTGCTTCCTGCTCGTCGAGGGACGTCTCGACGCCGGCGACCGCCTCCAAAGCGCCGACCGTGAGCTCGTCGAGGGTCGAGACCACGAGATCGGCGCGCGCGAGCAGCTCCTTGGCCGGCGGGAAGTGGGGATTGGGCACGACCACGACGTGCATGCGCGCCGCCAGCGCGGCGCGGATGCCGTTCGTCGAGTCCTCGACGGCCGCGCACTGCTCGGGGGGGACGTCGAGCGCCCGCACTGCGGCGACGTAGACGTCCGGGGACGGCTTGCCGTGCGCCACCTCCTCCGAGGAGACCGTCACGTCGAAACAGCTGCGCAGCCCCGAAAGGTCCAGCACCCTGTCGATGACGACGCGGTTGGAGGACGAGGCCAGCCCGAGGGGCCACTGCACGGCGAGCCGGCGAACCGCGTCGAGCGCGCCCGGCAGCAGCGGGAGGTCCCGCTCGTAGCGGTCGAGGACGTGGTCGCAGACCAGCTCGACGATCCGCGCTTCGCCGAGCGGCACTCCGAGGTGCTCGCGCAGGTAGCGGGACCACTCCGGCGAGCTCATCCCGAGCATCGCCGCGGTGGCGTCGTCGTGCCACGGCGTGCCATGGTCCGCGGCCACGACACGGCGCGCCTCGTCCCAGATCTGCTCGGAGTCCAAGAGGACGCCGTCGAGATCGAAGACCACCGCCTGGAGCACGACGCAAGTATCGCGAGCATCGCGGGTCCAGACGTGCAGGCCTCTGCCTTCTGCGGCTCGCGAGCTGCGCCCCGGAGGGCACGTCCGCGCGCTCGTGCGCGGCGGTAGCGTGTCGTCCGTGCCTCCGTGCGTACCGACCGCCACGCTCCGGGGAGGAGCCTTCGGTGAGCTCGAAGGCGACGAGCTCGAAGGCGACGAGCTCCAGGGCGACGGGCTCGAAGAGGACCAGCCCGAAGAGGACCAGTCGTGCTGAGCAAGGTCGTCTCCAGCGTGTCGGAGGCCGTCGCGGACCTCTTCGACGGGGCGTCGCTCGCCGTCGGCGGGTTCGGGTTGTGCGGGGTCCCGGTCGACCTGATCGACGCGGTCGTCGAGAGCGGCGCGACCGACCTCGTCGTCGTCTCGAACAACTGCGGCCTGGACGGCTGGGGGCTCGGGCGCCTGCTCGCCCAGCACCGCATCGCACGAGTGATCGGCTCCTACGTGGGGGAGAACCGGGAGTTCGCCCGCCAGTTCCTCGCGGGCGAGCTGGAGGTCGAGCTCGTCCCGCAGGGCTCGCTGGCCGAGCGGCTCCGGGCAGGCGGCTGCGGGATCCCCGCGTTCTACACGGCGTCGGGCGTTGGCACCCTGATCGCCGAGGGGGGCCTGCCCTGGCGCTACGCCGCCGACGGCACCGTCGCGCTCGCCTCTCCGCCACGGGAGGTCCGGGAGTTCGACGGCCGCCAGTACGTGCTCGAACGGGCCATCACGACCGATTTCGCGCTGGTGCGCGCGAGCAGGGGCGACACGGTCGGCAACCTCGTCTTCGACAAGGCCACCCGCAACTTCAACCCTCTGTGCGCGATGGCCGGCCGCGTGGCGATCGCCGAGGTGGAGGAGCTCGTGCCCGCAGGGGCGATCGACCCGGCGTCCGTCCACCTGCCCGGCATCTTCGTCCAGCGGGTGGTGCAGGCGGACAGGAGCCGCGAGAAGCAGATCGAGAAGCGCACGGTCCGTCCCAGGGAGGCGGCAGCCGGCGTGGGGGAGGACACGTGAGCCTGAGCCACGACCAGATCGCCGCACGCGCCGCGATGGACCTGCACGACGGCGAGTACGTGAACCTCGGCATCGGCATGCCGACGCTCATCTCGAACCACCTCCCGCCCGGCGTGCACGTCGTGCTGCAGAGCGAGAACGGGATCCTCGGCGTGGGGCCCTATCCCTACGAGGGCGAGGAGGACCCGGACCTCGTGAACGCGGGAAAGGAGACCGTGACCGTCGAGCCGGGCGCGTCCTTCTTCGACTCGTCGCTCTCCTTCGGGATGGTCCGTGGCGGCCACGTCGACGCCGCGGTGCTCGGCGCGATGCAGGTCTCGGCAGCCGGCGACCTCGCGAACTGGATGATCCCCGGCAAGGTGGTGAAGGGCATGGGCGGGGCCATGGACCTCGTCCACGGCGTCCGTCGGGTGATCGTGGTGATGGAGCACGTCGCCAAGGACGGCTCCTACAAGGTCGTGGAGAAGTGCTCGCTCCCCCTCACGGGGGCAGGGGTCGTCGACCGGATCGTCACCGACCTGGCGGTGATCGACGTGACGCCCGACGGGCTGGTCCTCCGGGAGGTCGCGCCGGGCGTCACCCCCGACGAGGTCCAGGCGGCGACCGAGCCCAAGCTCCTCGTTCCCGAGCCTCCATCGACGATCCCGGTCCGCGCCTGAGCGCAGACCGCCCTCAGGGGCTCTGGAGCGCTCAGCTGCGACCGGCCGCCCTCAACGCCGCGTCAGCCATGGCGCTGAGCAGCGCGGCCATCTCCGAGCGAGGAAGGCGCGCCGAGTGCGGCGTCGAGTTCATGAGGCCGAACGCCGCGTGCGCGGCGGCGACAGCCCGGTCTCTCGGGCACCCGCAGACGGCCTCCACGACTTCCGCCCACACCGAGACGTACTCGTGCTGGAGCGCGCGCACCTCCCTGCGGGAAGCGGGCGGGAGGCTCGCCAGGTCCCGCTCCTGGACCGTGATGACGTCGGGCTCGTCCAGCGCGAACCGGACGTGGAACTCGACGAGCCGAGCGAGCGCCTGTTCGGGGTCGGCCGCCTCCGTGACGCGTGCGCGCCCTCCGGCGAGGAGCCGCCTGCTCACGCCGATGAGCAGCTCGGCGAGGATGTCCTCCTTCGAGCGGAAGTGGCGGTAGAGGGCGGGGCCGGTCACGCCCGCTGCGGCGCCGAGGTCGTCGACGGACACGCCGTGGAAGCCGCGGCTCGCGAACAACCGCGCCGCGTGCTCGAGGATCAGCTGCCTGCGCCCCGCACGGCCCGGGGCCGAGGCGCGCCCTGCCGTCGTGGTCGGCACGGCACGACCCTAGCGGGTCATGTGAGCGATCGCTAACATACGTGCGCGATGGCTCAGGTCGCGCACGCGCCGTTCCCCGTGCTCACCTCGAGGATCGACCCGGCGTCGGAGCCGTTCCTCGAGAACGCCGCACGTCAGCGTTCGCTCGTCGCAGACCTCCGCGCGAGGCTCGAGCGCGCGGCGCGAGGCGGCCCGGAGGATGCCCGGCGCAGGCACGTCGAGCGGGGAAAGCTCCTCCCGAGGGAGCGGCTGGCAGGGCTCCTCGACGTCGCTTCGCCGTTCCTCGAGCTCTCGCCGCTCGCGGCGACAGGCTGCTACGGCGGCGAAGCGCCCGGCGCCGGGATCGTCTGCGGCGTCGGCAGGGTCTCGGGCAGGGAGTGCGTCGTCGTCGTGAACGACGCGACGGTGAAAGGCGGCACCTACTACCCGTTGACCGTGAAGAAGCACCTGCGCGCGCAAGAGGTCGCGCTGGCGAACCGCCTGCCGTGCATCTACCTCGTCGACTCCGGCGGCGCGTACCTGCCGCGCCAGGACGAGGTGTTCCCCGACCGGGAGCACTTCGGACGCATCTTCTACCACCAGGCGCAGATGTCCAAGCGGGGGATCGCGCAGATCGCGGCCGTGATGGGGTCCTGCACGGCAGGCGGCGCGTACGTGCCGGCGATGAGCGACGAGGCGGTCATCGTGCGAGGCCAGGGCACGGTCTTCCTGGGTGGCCCGCCCCTCGTGAAGGCCGCCACGGGAGAGGTCGTGACCGCCGAGGAGCTCGGCGGCGGCGAGCTGCACGCCCGGCGGTCCGGCGTCGTCGACCACCTCGCGCACGACGACCTCCACGCGCTCGGGATCGTGCGCGAGATCGTCTCGACCCTCGCCGCACCCGCGCCGCGGCCCTGGGACGTGGTGGCGGCCGAGGAGCCCGCGCTGGACCCCGCCGAGCTCTACGGGATCGTCCCCACCGACCTGCGCGTCCTCTACGACGTGCGCGAGGTCATCGCGCGCCTGGTTGACGGGTCGCGCTTCTTGGAGTTCAAGGCGGAGTACGGGCCCACGCTCGTCTGCGGGTTCGCCCGCGTCTGGGGGCACCCGGTCGGGGTCGTCGCCAACAACGGGGTGCTCTTCTCCGAGTCCGCGCTGAAAGGCGCCCACTTCGTCGAGCTGTGCGACCGGCGCTGCGTTCCGCTGCTCTTCTTGCAGAATATAAGCGGGTTCATGGTCGGCGCGGCCTACGAGGCTGGAGGCATCGCCAAGCACGGGGCGAAGATGGTGACCGCGGTCGCCTGCGCGCGGGTCCCCAAGCTCACGGTGGTGATCGGCGGGAGCTTCGGCGCCGGCAACTACTCGATGTGCGGACGAGCCCTGGGTCCGCGCTTTTTGTGGATGTGGCCGGGCGCCAGGATCTCGGTGATGGGGGGCGAGCAGGCGGCGTCGGTGCTCGCCACGATCCGGCGTGACCAGATCGAGGCGCGCGGGGGGAGTTGGAGCACGGCGGTCTCGCGGAGGGCGGCTCGCAGCCTGGCGAGCGCCTCTGCCCGGGTGACGCCCCATGCGACGACCTT
>JAJYMD010000189.1 GCA_021787255.1 Actinomycetes bacterium
GAGATCCTCGGGCTCGTCGACGCGTACCCGCGCACTCGGCTGATCCTGGGGGTGGTCGGGGGGCAGGGGATGCTGCTCGGACGGGGCAATCAGCAGCTGGGGCCGAGGGTGCTCGGACGGCTGTCCCCCGACGACGTCATGATCCTCTCGACTGCCGAGAAGCTCGTCGCGCTGCGGCCCGCGCTGCTGCGCGTCGACGCCGGCGACGAGGCGTCGTTCCCGTGGCTGGCCGGCTACCGGCGCGTCCGGGTCGGTCCGCGGCGCTACATGATGATGCGCGTGGACGCGGCATGACCCTGGGCGCCGCCTGGAGCGGCGGCCGGCCGGCAGCGGACGGGTGAGCGAGGAAAGGACGGACGTGGCACATCCCTTCATGGCGAGCGCGCTCGCCGACCAGCAAGCCGAGATGCTGGAAGCGATCGGAGCCGAGCGCGTCGAGGAGCTCTTCGAGCAGATCCCGCAGGCGCATCGTCTCGCGGCACCGCTGCGGCTCCCTCCCCAGCTCGTCCCGGAGGCCGCGCTGCGCCGCCACCTCCGCGGGATCCTCTCGCGGTCGACCACCTGCGAGGGGGCGCTCAGCTTCCTCGGCGGCGGGTACTGGCGCCACCACGTCCCGGCGATCTGCGACGAGATCGCCTCGCGGCGCGAGTGGCTCACCTCGGTGTGGGGCACGCCGTCGTCAGACCAAGGGCGCTTCCAGGCGTGGTTCGAGTACGCGAGCCAGCTCGGCGAGCTGCTCGACCTCGACTTCGTGGGTCTCCCCGTCTACAGCTGGGGGTGCGCCGCCGGCCACGCGCTGCGCATGGCCGCCCGCATGACCGGGCGCCGGCGCGTCCTCGTCCCCGAGGCTCTCGACCCCGAGCGCCGCGCGGTGATCGCCAACTACTGCGGAAGCCCGGAGCTCGCGCCCCACCTCGAGCTGGGGACCGTCGCCTGGCGGCGGAGCGACGGGCGCGTGGACCTCGACGACCTCGCCGCCAAGCTGTCCCTCGACGTGGCCGCGGTGTACGTCGAGAACCCGAACTTCTTCGGCGTCGTGGAGGACCAGGTCGGCGAGGCGGTCGCGATGGTCTCCGGCGCGGGTGCGGAGCTGGTGCTGGGCGTCGACCCGCTCTCCCTGGGGGTGCTCGCGCCGCCCGGCGAGCTCGGGATCGGCCTCGCCGTCGGGACGATCCAGTCGCTCGGCGTCCACCTGAACGCGGGCGGCGGCGCCGGCGGCTTCATCGCCAGCCGCGACGAGGAGCGCTACGCCCGTGAGTTCCCCACCCTGCAGGTGAGCCTGTGCGACACGACCCAGGAAGGCGAGCGCGGGTACGGCATCAGCCTCTTCGCTCAGACCTCGTACGGCGCGAGGGAGCAGGGCAACGACTGGACCGGGAACTCCGTCTACATGTGGTCGATCGCGAACGCGGCCTACATGGCCGTGATGGGGCCGCAGGGGTTCGCCGACGTCGGCGCGGCGGTCCTGCAGCGAAGCCACCACGCGGCACGGCGCCTCGCCGCGCTGCCGGGGGTGCGCGTCCGCTTCCCGTCGGGCTTCTTCAAGGAGCTCGTCGTCGACTTCGGCGGCACCGGACTGCGCGTCGCAGAGGTCAACGACGCCCTGCGCCGCCGCGGCATCTTCGGCGGCCTCGACCTGTCGGGAACGTTTCCCGAGCTCGGGCAGTCCGCGCTCTACTGCCTGACCGAGCTGCACACGGCCGCAGACGTCGAGCGCCTCGTAGACGTGCTCGGAGAGGTGCTCGGCGAACCGTCCGCTCCGCACGCTGGCGACGGAGCCGGACGATGAGCGGGCCCGGCGGGCGCCGCTACCACGCCGCCGTGTGGGACGAACCACTCGTCCACGAGCTCGGCCACCCCGGACGCCGCGGGGTGATCGTCCCCGGGGTCGAGCCCGAGGTGGCCGCGGCAGCAGGAGATCCCCTCGCACTGGTGGCCCCTGCGGCGCGCCGGCGGGTTCCGCCGTCGCTGCCCGAACTGAGCGAGTGGGAGGTCCTGCGTCACTACCTTCATCTGTCCCAGCAGACCCTCGGGATGATGGGCGTCAGCCTCTTCGGGACCTGCACGATGAAGTACAACCCCGCGCTCTCCGAGAGCCTCACCTCACTCCCCGAGGTTCGTGAGGTGCACCCGCTGCAGCACGAGGAGACGATGCAGGGCCTCTTGGAGATCGTCTACCGCCTCGACCTCGCCCTGCGGGAGCTGTCCGGGATGGACCGCTTCGTGTTCCAGCCCGGCGGCGGAGCCGACGCGGCTTGGCTCCATGCCTGCATGACCCGCGCGTACCACGCCGACCGTTGCGAGCTCGCCCAGCGCGACGAGGTCGTGACCACGATCCAAGCGCACCCGTGCAATGCAGCGACCGCGGCCGCCGCCGGCTTCAAGGTGATCACCCTCCCGCTCGAAGAGGGGGGGCGGGCGTCGCTCGGCGCGCTGCGCGGGGCGGTCTCCGAGCGCACCGCCGCGCTCATGGTGAACAACCCCGACGACATGGGGATCTACAACCCCGACATCGCAGAGTGGGTCGAAGCGGTCCACGCAGTCGGCGGGCTGTGCTTCTACGACCACGCCAACTTCAACGGCGTGATGGGCAAGCTCCGCGCCGCGGACCTCGGCTTCGACGCGTGCATGTTCATGCTGCACAAGACCTTCGGAGCCCCCAAGGGCAACGGTCCCGCGGTCGGCGCCTACGGCTGCTCCGATCGCCTCGCGCCCTACCTTCCCGGACCGCTCGTCGTGGCCGACGGGCTCGACGGCGAACCCGACCCTCACGGAGCTGGCTTCGATCTGCCCGCTTTCGGCCGGTCCGACGTGCGCTTCCGACTCGTGGAGCCCGAGCGCGGCGTCGGACGGGTCCGAGAGTACCTGGGCAACCTCCCCCAGGTCGTGAAGGCCTACGCGTGGGTGCGCGCCATGGGCGCGGAGGGCATCGGCGAGGCGTCCGACCTCTCGGTGCTCATGAGCAACTACATCGACGCGCGCCTGAGATCGATACGGGGGGTCACCCGGTCGAACCCGGAGACGGGTGCCCACCGCCTCGAGATGTGCCGCTACAGCCTGGAGGCGCTCGCCGAGGAGACCGGCGTCGGCGCCGTCGACGTGCAGCATCGCATGACGGACTTCGGGATCGACGCCTTCTGGCTCAGCCACGAGCCGTGGATCGTGCCCGAGCCGTTCACCCCCGAAGCGGGGGAGCTCTGGAGATCGGAGGACGTCGACGAGTGGCTCGGGGTGCTCGCGCTCGTGTGCGCCGAGGCCTACGAGCACCCCGAAGTGGTCCGCACGGCACCGCACCACCAGGTCACCCATCGCGTCGACGGCAGCGCGCTGGACGACCCCGCGCGCTGGGCGACCACCTGGCGCGCCTACCGGGCAAAACGCCGGGCGCCGTGAGGTTGCCGAGGCTGCCGAGGCTGCCCGGCCGGCCGGGTGGGCGCGGGGGCGCGGCGGCGCGGGGCGAAGGGACCACTGCCGCCGCCCCGGTCTGCGTGCGCGTCGGGAAGCCCGGGATCGACCCGGCGCCCGAAGACGCCGAGTTCACCTTCGAGGGCGAGACGATCCGCGCGCGTTGCGGGGAGAGCGTCGCCGCGGCCCTGGTCGCAGCCGGCAAGCTGGCTTGTCGCTCGACCCGCGCCACCGGTGAGCGGGGGATCTTCTGCGGAATGGGCGTGTGTACCGACTGCTCGCTGACCATCGACGGGCGCGGCGGCCGGCTCGCGTGCATGGAGAAGGTCGTCTCCGGGCTCCGCGTGGCGAAGGACCCCGCGATGCGCGCGCTCGACCAGGCCGAGCCCGCAGCCCCGGACCTCCCCGAAGATGAGCTGGAGGCCGACGTGGTGATCGTGGGCGCCGGCCCCGCAGGCCTCGCGGCGGCGCTCGCCGCGTCGAGCGCGTCCGCGAGCGTGCTCCTGGTCGACAACCGCCGGACTGGGGGCGGGCAGTACTTCAAGCAGCCCGGGGAAGGCTTCTCACTGGACGACGCGGCGCTCGACGCGCAGTACCGGGCGGGTCGGGCGCTCCTCGGACGCGTGGCGGCGTCCCCGGTCCGCGCGCTGCGAGAGACCGTGGTGTGGGGCGCGACCGGGCCCGGCCACCTCCACGCGACGTCCCCGACCCGCCGGTACGCGATCAGAGGGCACGCCCTCGTGCTCGCGACGGGCGCGTACGAACGTGGCGTCCCGTTCCCGGGCTGGACGCTGCCGGGGGTCATGACCACCGGGGCGGCGCAGACGCTCCTGCGCTCGTACCTCGTCGCTGCCGGGCGGCGCGTGCTCGTCTCGGGGAACGGTCCGCTGAACCTCCAGGTCGCCGCGGAGCTCCGCTCGGCCGGCGTCGACGTGGTGGCGGTGGCCGAGACCGCGCCCCTGTTCCGCCTCGCGGCGGCTCTGCACCTCGTCGGTCTGCTCGCGTCCTCGCCGCGCGACGCCCACCAGGGGCTCGGCTACCTGCGCGACCTCGCGGGGGTCGAGCTGCTCGCACGCTCCGCTGTCGTCGCGGCGGGAGGCGACGGCAGGGTGGAGTGGGCGGAGGTGGCCCGCCTCGACCCCGACGGCCGCCCGATCGACGCTGGGCGCCGGCGGTTCCGCGTGGACTCGGTGTGCGTCGGCCACGGCTTCGTCCCCTCCGTCGAGCTCGCGAGGGCGCTGGGCTGTGCCCAGGCCGTCGACGCGCGCACCGGAACCGTGACCGTGCTGCGCGATCGCCGAGGCAGGACCTCGGTGCAACGGGTGTGGAGCGCGGGCGACGGCGGACGGGTCGCCGGCGCGCAGGCGGCTCAGGCGATGGGGACCCTCGCTGGAATCGACGCGGCGCGCTCGGTCGGGCACGTCGCCTCCGGGACCGCAGGGAAGGAGCGACGACTCGCCCACGAGCTCGCCCGACACGAGCGCTTCCAGCGCTCGTTGTGGCGGCTGTTCGACGGTCCGCGCCTGGTGGACCAGCTTGCGAGCTCGAGCACGGTGGTGTGCCGCTGCGAGGAGGTCACCCTGGGCCAGCTCACTGCCGCCGGCTCGTCGTGGTCGGCCTCTGCGGGTGCGCTCAAGCGTCTCACGCGGGCCGGGATGGGCAAGTGCCAGGGCCGTTACTGCGGTCCGGTGCTCGCGGAGATCGCTCGGCGCGTCTCGGGCGAGCCGCTCGGTACCCGCTCGGGGTTCGCGCCCCAGGCGCCCTGCCTCCCGGCACCGCTCGCCACACTCGCGGCGATGCCCTCCGCCGGGCATGCCGAGGGGTCCGACGCCGCGCCCGAGGCGGCGCTCACGACATCGACGCCTTGAGCTGCACGGAGACGCGGACTTCTTCTTCGAGCCGCATGACGGTCTCTTGGAGCGCGGGAAGGAACTCGCAGAGGAAAACGTCGGAGCTCGCGCGTAGCGTGTAGGCACTGACGTTCATTGCGGCCACCACTGCGCCGTTCGCGTCGTGAACCGGAACCGCGATGGCGCCGAGCCCGTCCTCGAGCTCCTGGTCCAACAGCGCGTAACCCTGAGCGCGTACCTGGAGGAGCACCTTCCTCAACTCGGTGGGGTCGGTGACAGTCGAGTCGGTGAGCCGCTCCAGGACGACCCTCTTCAAGTACGCGTCGATCTCCTCGTCGCTCGAGCGCGCGAGGAGCACCCGCCCGAGCGACGTGCAGTACGCAGGATCCCTGCCGCCGATCGGGACGTTGATGGTCATGACCCGGCGTGGGGCGACGTTCGCGACGTAGACGATCTCGTCACCGTCGAGGACGGCCGCGCTGGTCGACTCCTGCACCCTGGCCGAGAGCTCCTCCATGTAGGGCTGCGCGATCTCAGGGAAGGTGAGCCCTGAAAGGTAGCTGTAGCCGAGCTCCAGGATGCGCGGCCGCAACGAGAAGGAGCGTCCCTCGCTTCGCACGTAGCCGAGCTCGACCAAGGTGAGGAGGAAGCGCCTCGCCACCGCCCGGGTGAGACCCGTCGCCTGAGCCACGTCGGTGACGCTCATATGGGTGCGATCCGGTCCGAAGGCCCGGATCACCGCGAAGCCGCGCTCGAGCGACTGCACGAACTCCACCCGCCGCCCACCAGCCCCGCGCACGGCGACGGTGCCGCTGGCGCGCCCCGCGCCGCGGCCCGATGCCGGAAGCTCCGCCGCGACGCGCTCGGGGACGGGGACCCGCTCGGGGTCGCGGACCCGCTCGGGGTCGCGGGCACGCTCGGGGTCGCGGGCGCGGGCACTGCGTCCCGGCGCAACCGGAGCGTGCTCAGGAGCTGCAGGCGCTCTGGGCGGCATCAGTCGTGCATGGTAGTGGTCTCCTGCGGCAACGACCCTTGCCGACCGCAAGCGCCGGGTGCGGTCGGCCACGCCTCATCGTGCGCCTGGGAAGGCAGGGCTCGCGTTCAGACGTTGGCGACGAGGGTGACCGGGTACTCGTTCAGCCTCCGGCCGCCGGAGGGCTCGCAGACGACGACGTCTTCGACGCGTACTCCGTAGTGCCCGGGACGGAACACCGACGGCTCGATGGTGAACCTCATGCCTGCTTCGAGCGGCGTGTCGTCCTCCTCCGAGATGAAGGGGCGCTCGTGGACGTCAAGGCCGATGCAGTGGCCCGTGCGGTGCCGGAACCACTCGCCGAGTCCCGCATCCACGATGACCTGGCGAGTGGCCGAGTGCACCGCAGCAGCCGGCACGCCGAGGCGCGCGGCAGCGATACCTGCCGATTGAGCAGCCATCACCACCTCGTAGACAGGCTCGTACTCCGACGTGGGGGTGCCGACGTGGACGGTCCGACCGAAGTCGGAGCAGCACCCGTCGACGACGGCGCCGAAGTCGAAGGAGACACCCATCCCGGGCGCGAGCCTGCCCGACGAGAGGCGCGTGCTCGCGTCGCGCTCGCTCGCTGCGCCCATGCTGAACACAGCGGTACCGAACGAGGGGAAGGCCGACCCCAGATCGCGCATGTGGAACTCGACGTCGCGGGCGATCTCGAGCTCGGTGACCCCGGAGCGCACCGACGCGCTCACGAGCGCGAGGGTCTCGTCCGCGATGCGGCACGCCTTGGCCATCGTCTCGAGCTCGCCGGACGACTTGACGCGGCGCATCGGGTTCACGTCTGCCTCAGATCCGAGCTCGGTCGCTACACGGACATGACAACCGAGAAGACCGACCATTCGCCCGGCACGCCCTTCAATTGGTGCGTCCCCCTGGCATCGAAGCCGATTCCCGAGCCGGCCACAAGCTCGCGAACGGTCCCGGTGAC
>JAJYMD010000023.1 GCA_021787255.1 Actinomycetes bacterium
AGTGGGTGTCGGCGCCGGTGACCAGCACGCGTCTGCCCATGGCCACTGCGCCGCGCGAAGCGGTCAGCCGAACCAGACGCTGCGCCGGCGGCTCAACATGTCGTAGAGGGCCGCTTGCATCGTCTGACGGATCCGCTCGGACTCCTCCATCACCTTGCTCTTCGGGTACCGGTCCTGGTCCGCCTCCACGCCGAAGGTGACCGGATCCAGCACTCGCAGCCGGAGCTTCGCGGGGAAGGGAACCACCGTCCCGAGCGGGCCGAGGACCAGCATGTTCGCGGTCACCGGGAAGTACGGCATGCCGAGCGCGTGGGCGAGCCGGGGCAGCTGCCAGACGACCGGCATCGTCTCTTCGGACCCGACGATCGCGATCGGCACCACCGGCACCCCTGCGCGCATCGCCGTCTCGACGAAGCCGCCTCGGCCGAAGCGACGCAGCTGGTACCGCTCGCAGTAGCGCTTGGAGGGTCCCTTGGTGCCCTCGGGGAAGACGAGCGCGAGCTGTCCCTGGTCGTGGAGGAGCCGGTAGGCGTTGTCGGGGCGAGCGGCGACCCCGCCCAAGCGGCTCCACCGATCTTCCACCACGTCCCGACGACGGGGATCGTGCGGAACCAGTAGTGCGCGAGCGCGTACACGGGGCGGCGCAGGTGCGTCTCGACGCCGTGCATGATCACGGGCGCGTCCGAGGGGATGGCTCCTGCATGGTTGCCGACGAGGAGCGCCCCGCCGGTCACCGGGATCTTGTCGATCCCTTCCCACTCGGCCCGGAACCACGCCGAGTACGCGGGTCCGTAGATCCGGCGCGCGAGCTCTCGGGCCCGCTCGGACCTGCCCCATTCGTCGACGTCGGAGCCTCTGGGGTCCTCCGGCGGTGTCGCTCCTGCTGCAGGGCGCCCGTACGCGGGCTTGGGCGCGCGTGGCCGGACGGCACCGGGCGAGGCTCGAGGTCGCTGCGCCGGCGCACGGCGGGAGCTCACACTCCGAGCGTACCGGCGTCGTGGTTCGCGGTAGGAGGGACGGGTCGTCGGGACGGGGCGCCGGGACGGACGGGGCGCCGGATGAGGGGTCGGCGCGCCAGATCAGAGGTCGGCGCGGCGACCCAGGGCCGGGGGCGTCGGGGCGTCGGTGCCGGGGATCAGGGCTGGCCGACCGCCACGAGCCCGTACGTGTAGAGCGCGTCGTAGGACACGGTGGCCCCGGTGTACGGGGCCTGGATCACGGTCTGGTTGCCGTAGGGACCGGAGCCGACGTACATGACGACGTGGTCCACCGTGCCTGTGCCGTCGAGATTGAAGTAGAAGAGCAGGTCCCCCGGTTGGATGTCGGACATGGGCACGTGCGGCACTGTGGCGAACTGCTCCTGGGAGGTGCGAGGGATGCTGACGCCCGCCTGCGCCCAGGACCACTGCACGAGGCCGGAGCAGTCGAACCCGACGCCGGGCGTCTCGCCGCCCCAGACGTAGGGGACGCCGAGCTGGGACTCGGCCGCACGCACCGCGGCCTGTCCGGCCGCGGTGGCTGTGCTGCTGAACCCGACCGTCGGTCCGCCCGCCGCGGGGGCGGTGCTGCTGGACCCGACCGTCGGTCCGCCCGCCGCGGCAGACGCCTCGTTCGCCGCTTGCGCTGCGGCTGCGCCTGTGCCACCGAGCGCGCTCGCGACCTGTGCCGCCTGCTGGGCGGCTGCGGCTGCGGCTGCGGCGTGACGTGCGGCCGCCTCCTGGGCGACTGCGGCTGCGGCAGCGGCCCGCCGTTCTGCTGCCGCGACGGCGCGCCGTTCTGCTGCTGCGGCTGCGGCGCGTCGTGCGGCGGCTGCGGCTGCGGCACGTCGTGCGGCGGCTGCGGCTGCGGCTGCTGCGGCCGCCTCCCTTTCTGCCTTCGCCTGCGCGGCGGCGGCCACCTCTCTTCCGAGCGTGCCCTTCAAGGACGCGAAGGTGGCCTCGGACTTCGCGGAGGCCTGCTCATTCTGCTGCTGGAGGGCCTGCAGGCGCGACGCTGCAGCTTGCGCCTGCTGCTGCTGGGCCTCCTGCTGCGTCCTCGTCTGGGCGAGCTTCACCTGGGCCGCCTCGAGCGAGCGCTTCGCCGCGTCCAGGTTGATGACCGCGGTGTCGGAGTACTCCTCGGAGATCACGAATGTGTTCGCAGACGTAGAGAACAGCGCGGTGATCTGCGTCCCTTGGGCGCCGAGCACGTAGTCCTGGACGGCAGCTCTTGCGAGCACGCGCTTGTCGATGACGATGGTCTTGCGAATGTGCGTCAGATGCGCGTCCGTCGCGGCGATGGCCGCCCGCACGACCTGCAGGTGCACCATCTCCGCGTCGTATTCTTGCCCGAGGAGTGCTGAATCGCGCTGTTCCTGGGCTATCGTCTGCTCGATCCGTGTGAGCTGGGACTCGGTCTGACCGATCTTCGCCTGAGCGGCGCTTGTTGTGAACCTTGTGGCGCCAGCGACGCCGACGATCCAAGTCCCGACGACCAACGATGCCGCGGCGCCGGCGGCGACGAGGCGGGCGGGGACGCGGTGAAAGCTCCGGCGGTTCACTCCAGCCACTTCAGCAACATTAGCCTCAGGGCTCTCAGCGCAAGGACGAGATCCGACGCCCGCGCCGCTGCGACGGCGCCAGGATCCGGGCCAGGAGTCGCCGCGAGCAGCCGGTAGGGTCGGGTCGTGGATGCGACTGTCAGCGTCGACGGTGGGTGGGTGCGCGGCCACGCGGTCGACGGGGTCTGGTCGTTCCTCGGCGTGCCCTACGCGCGTTCGCCTGCAGGTCCATTGCGTTGGCGGCGGCCTCAGCGACCCGAGCCGTGGACGGGGGTGCGGGACGCGTCCAGGCCGGGCCCGCTCGCACCCCAACCGCTGTCAGTGGGCTCGGCGTTGCCCGGAGACCCCTGCGAGCAGAGCGAAGACTGCCTGCACCTCAGCATCTGGACCCCGGCCCCCGACGCCTCGGGGCGACCGGTGCTCGTGTGGGTGCACGGTGGCGGCTTCACCTCTGGGAGCGCCGGCAGCGCACTGTACGAGGGGAAGCACCTTGCGGCGAACGGGGACGTCGTCGTCGTGAACGTGAACTACCGGCTCGGCGCGCTCGGGTTCCTCGCGCACCGCGCGCTCGCCGAGGGGAGCGACGGCGGGCACGTCGGCGGGAACTGGGCGCTCTTGGACCTGATCGCCGCGCTCGGCTGGGTGCGCGACCACGTCGCGTCGTTCGGCGGCGATCCCTCCAACGTCACGCTGTTCGGCGAGTCCGCCGGCGCGATGTGCGTCGCGGCCCTGCTCGCGGCTCCCGGGGCGCGCGGGCTGTTCCGGGCGGCGGTGATCCAGAGCGGGCCGCCGTACACGCAGAGCGCACGGCGCGCGGAGGACGCGGCCCTCGCTTTCGCTCGCGAGCTCGGGGTCTCCGAGGTGTCCCGGGAAGCGCTCGAGCGCGTGCCGGCCGACGAGCTCGTCGCCGCGCTCGCGTCGATGTCCCGCCGTCCTGCGCGCCCCGGTGAGCTCCCCCAGCCGCTCCTCCCTGTAGTCGACGGCGTCACGCTGCCCGACCTCCCGCTGCGGACGGTCGCCCGCGGCTCTGCGGCCGGCGTGGCGACGATCGTGGGCACCAACCGCGACGAGATGACCTTCTTCACGCTGAACCACGCCTCGGCGCAGGCCATGGACGACGAGTCCCTCAGACGGCGTATCGAGCACGCCGCGCCGCGAGCACCTTCTCAGCGCGTCGTCGAGCGCTACCGTGACGTGCTGACGCGCCGAGGGGAGCCCTCGGATGCTCGCGCGCTGTGGGTGGCGGCGGCGAGCGACGCCGTGTTCCGGTGGCCCTCGCTCCGGCTCGCCGCAGCACTGCGTGCGCACGACCCCCGGACGTTCGTCTACCTCTTCACCTGGCCGTCCCCGGCGTTCGGCGGTGCCCTCGGTGCGACCCATGCCCTCGAGGTCCCGTTCGTCTTCGGGACCCACGGTCGCCCGGGCGTCTCCAGCTTCGTGGGCGCGAGCGCCGGCACCGACGCGCTGTCGGCGGCGATGCAGGCGGCGTGGGTGTCGCTCGCGAGGTCTGGCGATCCGTCCGATCCGCTCGTGGGACGATGGCCGGCGTGGGACCGCGACCGTCGCGCGACGATGGTCTTCGGTCCGAGGATCGCCGTCGAAGACCGGCCGCGCGACGAGGAGCTCGCAGTATGGGAGGACGTCGCGCCGCTGCCTGGGCCCTCTGGCGTCCTCGCCCCCGCCTCGCTCGGCGGGTAGCCGGCCGACCGACGGATCTGCGCGCGCTCATCCTTCGTCTCTCTGCGAGCGCCGACTGTCGTGTTCGAAGCGCTCGATCTGGGATCGAAGCGTCCAGTACTTCGTGTCTGTCTCGCCGAGGTACCCGAGGAGGCGGCGCAGCGTGAGCGCGGCGGTCGCAGCGACGCGCCGGATCCTCAGGATCACGAGGGTGGCTTCGAAGGAGAGGCGGTTCGTCGCAATGGGGCCGGAGGCGTCGCGGAGGCGGAGAGAGCCGATCGTGGGTGCTGGCTCAACCATCGCCGTCCAACCCGAGCAGACCCGTGGCCGTGCCGGTACGGATCTGCTCGAGGGTGCGATCGTCGAGGCCGGCCTTCTCCAGGTAGGCGACGTGGTGCTCGAGCTGCTCCTCGTCGCAGTACGGGTAGTCCGTGCCCAGCACGAGCCGTTCGTCGCCGAGCTCGCTGCAGGCGCACCTGAGCGCCGCGACCGAGCCGGAGACCGTGTCGTAGTACATGGAGCGCAGACCGGCGACCACGTCGAGCGCGCCTTCCCGCTTGCGACTTACCCGGTCGAGGAGGAACGGGAGGGTGCCCCCGAGGTGGGGCACCACGAAGCGGATGTGCGGGAAGCGCGTCGGCACGCCGGCGAGGACCAGCCTCAGTGCGGCCACCGTGTCCTCGAAGGTCGCGCCGACCATCCAGGCGAGGTTGCGTCCGGAGAGCCATCCGGTCGTCTCCTGGCCGACCGGGTGCAGGAACACGACGGCCCCCAGCTCCTCGAGGCGGCGGTAGACCGGGTCGAGGAGCGGGTCGTCGAGCTGGACGTTGCCGACGCTGCAGCCGATGGTGAAGCCCGAGAGCTTCTCAGCGTCGCGTACCCGCTCGATCTCCGCCAGCGCCTCGTCGACGTGCGGGAGCGGGAGGGCGGCGAAGACCCGGAAGCGGTCGGGGCGCTCGTCGGCCAGCGCGAGGAACAGGTCGTTGGCGAGCACGGCCGCTTGCGCGGCGTCTCCTGGCGTCTCCAGGTACGGCTGCGCCTGGGAGACCGACAGGACCTGGATGTCGATGCCGACCCGATCGAGCAGTTGCAGCCGCTCGTCGACGTCTTGGTCGCCCAGCGGCGCCGAGGAGGACGGCGGGAGCTCTTGGCGGCCGATGCGCTCGAGGTAGCGCTGCGGGTAGTAGTGCGCGTGGACGTCGACGATCACGGGAGACCTCCGTTCGGCTCGCAGGCGTCGGTGCGCGCGGGAGGGTACCACCGCACATGCCACGTCGCTGGCCTGTGTCGTCTGCCAATCGGGCAGTTGCGCGCTCGGGCGATTGCGTTCGGCAGTTCCCAGACGCGCTCGCCCGGTTCGGAGGGGCTCAGCCGATCACGATCCGGGTCGGTCCTGGAGCAGGAGGCTTTCGTCGGAGGGCCCGAGCCTGTCCGAGGCGTTCGCGGCCTGGTGCCAGGGGGGTACAGGAGCGGACCTGCGCTGACCCCGCAGAGGGTCCGACGCTCGCCGTGCTCGAGGACCAGTTCGGCTGCGCGATCTCCTCGGCGATCCCTCCCGGGTACATGTCCGCGGCGTCGACGAGGTTCACACGTGCTTCGAGGGCACGGGCGATGAGCCGCCTGGCCTCGGCGACCTGGGTGCTCCCCACCTGGGAGAGCTCGCCTCGACCGCCGAAGGTCATCGTGGCGAGCGCCAGCGTCGAGACCTTCAGGCCTGCACGCCCCGAGAACCGGTGCTCCACGACTTCCTCCTCCGAGCTGCTCGTGACGAGTCAGCAGGATCAATGCACCGTGGTAGCGTGCCCGACGACCCGCGCACCCGCGGAGAGGGGGGACCTCGAGCCCGCCATCGGGCCCCAGACGGGCGACGACCCGCGCACCCGCGGAGAGGGGGGTTTCCAGCATGAGGGACGCACTCTGCAGTTCACGGCTTCGTTGGGTCCTCGGCGCGCTGAGTGTTGTGCTCGTGATGCTCGGCTGGGTCGTCCCCGCCGGTGGCACGACCTTCTCCGATCCCTACCCGCAAGGCTCCTCCGGCTACGACGTCGCACAGCCCAACTGCACCGAGACGCCCCCCGGAGGCTTCGCCGTCGTGGGTCTCGGCGGCGGCCGGCCCTTCACGACGAACACCTGCCTTGCGAGCGAGTGGAAGACCGCGCTCGATCGCAGTTCCAGTTCCACCTCGATTCCCGGCCCCGCGCTGTACTTCAACACCGGCTACGCCGGCGCCTACGGGCGCGACGTGACCTCGTCGTGCGCGACGTATGCCGGTCCGTCCCTGGCCGGGGTGCCGAGGCACGACCAGAGCACCTACGCCCCGGCGTGGGAGATCGGCTGCAGCGAGTCCGCCTATGCGGCTGAGGTCGCCAAGACCGCCGGCGACGCTCCGAGCATGTGGTGGGCGGACATCGAGACCGGCAACAGCTGGTCGACGACCCAGACGGTCAACCGATACACGGTCGACGGCATCTCCTACGAGATGCAGCAGTCTGCGCCTGGCATCTCTGGCGTGTACTCCTACACGTCCAGCTGGGAGAAGCTCGTCGGCGCTGGTTTCACGCCTACGCCGGACTTCGCCGCCCAATGGGGCCCGGGTCTCGGCTGCAACACACCAGGCTTCACCGGTGCTCCGGTGTGGCTCGTCCAAGGCAAGACGACGAGTGACGGCGTGGACACGGACACCGGTTGCGGCTGAGCTCGGTCGCGTCCGACCGATCGGGCACCGGTCGGGTCGGTCGGCGGATGGGACTGGGTCCGCCGACCTCTTGACGGCGCCAGCGTCGAGTACCGACGACCAGAGGTCGTCGCCCGTCAGGTAGCCGTCGAGGAGGTTGCCGCCCTGCCGACGCTGTCGGCTCGTTCAGCCGAGCGATGCGTCATCGGCTGGTGGCCGGGCTGGACAAGGTCCGCGTCAACCGTGCCCTGGGGATCGCGACGGCCAAAAGCC
>JAJYMD010000061.1 GCA_021787255.1 Actinomycetes bacterium
CGGCGCCCTTCAGCGCGAACGTGACGATCCCGAGCTGCGCAGGCGTCACGACCTGGCATCTCCTGTCGCTGACGAGCACGTGCTCTGCGTGCTCGGCGAGCTCGATCCCCCGCTCGATCGCGGCGCGGATGGTGGCGGTGCCATGGACGCGCAAGGTCAGCCAGAGCTTGATCGCCCGAGCCCGGCGGCTCAGCTCGAGGCTTCTGTCACGCAGATCGACCTCCGCCTTCCGGGCCGTGGTGTCCGCGAGGTACTCAGCCGACAAGTCGAACGTGCGCTCGAGCACGCCTGGGCGCCGCACCAGCACCGAACCGATGTCGTAGGGCTGGAAGAGCCACTTGTGCGGGTCGACGACGAGCGAGTCCGCCAGCTCGATTCCTTCGAGCAGCTCCCGGCCCTTGTCGCACAGGGCGGCGGGCGCGCCGTACGCGCCGTCCACGTGCAGCCACAGCTCCTCGGATCCGCAGAGGTCTGCCAGCTCAGCGAGAGGGTCGACCGCTCCGGTGTTCGTGGTCCCCGCGGTCGCGACGACGATCGCTGGCCGCCGGCCGGCACGGCGGTCCGCTCTGAGGGCCCTCTCGACAGCCTCGGCAGGCACACGGAACCGATCGTCGGTCTCCAGGACCCTGACGTGCTCAGGGGGGACGCCCATCGCCACGAGGTCCCGCCTGATCGACGCGTGCGTCTGGTCCGAGAGGTACACGACACCAGGGCCGGTGACCTCGCGCGCCGTCAAGAGCCCGATCATGTTCGCGAGTGACCCTCCGCTCGCGAGAATGCCTTCGGTGCCCTCGGGCATCCCGATCAGCGAGCGCAGCCAGTCGATCACGACGAGCTCGACCGCCGTCGGGCCGGAACCACCCCCCCAGGACGCGGCGATCGCGTTGAACCCGGTCGCGAGCCACTCCCCCAGGACGGCCGCGAACGAGGAGGGTCCGGGCACCCGAGCGAAGTACCGAGGATGGTCCCCGTGCTGCATCGAGCCGAGCGCGACGTCGACGAGGGTAGTCATCGCCGACAGCGCGTCCCCAGGTCCCTCTGGAGCCGCACCGCCGAGGATCGCCAGGAGCTCGTCGGGGGCTCTCGTCGCGACGGCCGGCCCTTCGGCCCCGTGCGCGAAATGGTCCACCACGCGGTCCACGACCCAGTGGCCGAGGCGTCGCATCTCCTCAGGGTGCATGCCGAGCGTGTCGGCGGCATGGTCGTCCTGCAAGCTTCTCACCGTCCTCTTCCCTTGGCACCACCTGGCGCGTGCGAGCTCGATGCCCTACGGAGCACCTCCGGCATCATGATCGGGGAACAGCGGCGTCTGCCAGAGCGATCAAGGCGACCCGCTCGCCGGAACGCCGGTCCCAGTGTCCGACCGGACAGCTGGAGCAGGCGCCGGGTCCAACCGACGACGGCGAAGCTGCGGGCGACCGAGGCGTCCACCAGCACGACGGCACTCGCCCACCGCTCGAGATTGGCGAATGCCGCCTCCTCGAGGGCCAGCCGGCTCGGGGACGTCTCGCCCAAGCGTCGTCGTCGGCCCGTGAGATGAGCCGCTGTTGGAAGAGGAGCCCACCCGCGAAGGCGTCGGCGAACCGCGCGCGGCCGTCGTCCTCCCAGGGGATCGAGACCACGACCTCCGCCTGCTGGGAGAAGAAGTAGGAGCAGACGCAGGCGTGGGCGGGCTCGTGGGCCAAGGTGAAGACCTGACGGCCCGCCGGTCATCTCGGAGTTGACGACGATGCAGGACCCCGCCTCGGGGTGGCTGTAGAAGAACCGTTTGCACGGTGCCGGTTCGCAGGTGGAACCGAGCGTCCAGACAGCCTGCAGCTCACTGACTTCGACCTCATCGGCTCCCACGAGCCACCTCGACCACCGAACGTCGGGCGACGCGGCGCGTCACGGCGACCCCGTGACCCTGCTTTCGCGCTTGGAGCCCGATGCGATGATGCGCAAGGCCCATCGGCAGACCCCCGGAGCACACCTTCCTGGGAGTGCGGCTCCGGTACCATTGTCGGCTGGGGAGCGAAGGAGGAGCCCGTGGGCTACCAGGACGGTTCCATCGGCGTGAGCGACGACGCCCTCACCATCAAGGGCTACTACTTCCCAGGCACCGTCAAGCGCGTGCCTCTGGCCGCCATCCGCTCGGTCACCCGGACCGACATGTCCGCCTTTCGCGGAAGAGGCCGCATCTGGGGAACCGCCAACCCGGCGTACTGGGCCAACTTCGACCCGGCGCGCCCGCGCAAGACGGTCGCTTTCCTCGTGGATGCCGGAAAAGCGGTGAAACCGTTCGTCACCCCCGACGATCCTGAGTCGTTCGAGTCAGCCCTGCGCGAGCGCGGCGTCGAGGTCACCCACGGCCGAACCGCTCCGATGATCTGACAGGACACCTCGGCACCTCGAAGTCTCGGAAGGGTGCCGAGGGTACTAAGAATCGATCCCGGACTTGACCAGCTGCACCTGCAACGACCGGAAGAGGGAAGCGGTCGACACCTGCCTCAGCCGGCCTGCCCATCGAGCAGGGGTCGTCGGCACTGGAAGCTGGCGCCGCTCGCACATTCTTCTCATCTCGTGCGACTGTTGTGGCGGATCGCTCCCCCGATCAGCACGAGCTCTTCGAAGCGGGCATGCGAAGTACCCATTGCCCGGCCCGTCATGCACCGTGAGCTCCGCGGCCGGCGAGAGCTCCTGAGGGCTCGGCATCGCCGCTGCAGTCGAGCGCGGTCGCGAGGAAGAGGAAGAAGGCAAAGGAGGAGACCATGCCCTATCTCACCGTCGGCGAGGAGAACTCTGGGCCGATCGAATTGTATTACGAGGACCACGGCGCGGGGTGACCGGTGGTGCTCATCCACGGGTTCCCGCTCAACGGCCGGGCCTGGGAGCGTCAGGAACGCATGCTGATCGCCGCCGGGCACCGGGTCATCACCTACGACCGGCGCGGCTTTGGCAAGTCCAGCCGGCCGGCTGCCGGTTACGACTACGACACCTTCGCCGCGGACCTCGACAAGCTCGTCACGGTCCTGGACCTGCATGGCTTCGATATCGCCGGGCACTCGATGGGTGCTGGAGAGGTCGTCCGCTACCTCGGGACCTACGGAAACGGGCGGGTCCGGCGAGGCGCCATCATCTCTGGGATCCCGCCTTACCTGCTGAAGACCGATGAGACCCCCCAGGGCGTCGCGAAGGAGGTCTTCGACCAGATCGCGAGCGCCCTCACCGCCGACCGGTTCGCATATTTCTCGGAGTGGAACAAGGACTTCTTCAACCTGGACGAGACCCTGGGGAACCGGATCAGCGAGGAGGTCGTCCGGGATGCCTGGAACGTCGCGGTGAGCGCGTCACCTGCCGGAACGATCGCCTGCGTCGCCACCTGGTACACCGACTTTCGTTCGGACCTCCCCAAGATCGACGTCCCGGTGCTCGTGATCCACGGCACCGCCGATCGGTTCCTGCCGATCGACGCCTGCGGTGCACGTACCCATGAGCTCATCAAGGGCAGCGAGTACGTCCCCATCGACGGGGCCGGACACGGCCTGTGCTGGACCCATGCCGAAGAGGTCAATGCGCACCTGGTCCCATTCTTCGCTTGAGTGCTCGTCGCCGTTCTTCGCATGGATGCATTCGGGGGACTTGACAGGCTTTCGACTCGAGAGACCTCGTCTGCAAGAGCCCCACTCCACCAACCCGCTGGGGCGCACGTCGAAAGAACCGCCGTGGAGTGGCCGGTGGAAGTCGAAGAGCCGGCGGTCCAGGATGGCGACCGTGTTTTCCGGTACCGCTCAGTCAGCTCAGTGGCCACATGCGACGACCGATACTCTGCCTCTTTACGCCTCTTTACGGACTCACAGGCAACACAAACCGTCCGTACGTCATCACACCTCGGGGATCAAACAGCACGTTGATGTCTTCCATCGGGTCACCCTCGACGAAGATGAGATCCGCCGCCACCCCCGGCACGGGCGCGGTCTCTTCCCCGACTCCGTTGAGCGCCCGACCACCCACGGTGGCGGCATAAAGCACCTGTTGTCGAGTCATGCCTGCAGCCTCGAGGAATTGCAGTTCGGCGCGCATCCTCGGTCCGATCGGATTCAGGTCAGCACCAGTCGCAATACGCACCCCGGCTTCGAGACAGGCTCTCAGCGCATCGGCATGGCGAGCCGCAGATTCATGAGCCCGTACGCGTGCGTGCTCGGGCCAACCTTCAGCCGACATCCACTTCTCGTCATGAGTAACTCCAATCGTCGGTACCAACCACGTGCCGCTGGCAGCCATCGCCTGCGCGGCACGCTCGTCAAGGGCGTAGCCGTGCTCCACCGAACGACCACCTGCAACGGCAAACTTTTCAGCGATTCGAGCGCTTCCGCAATGTGCAGCGACAGGAACCCCCCGCCGTCTCGCGGTGTCCATCAGGGCATCAAACTCGTCATCACTTAGTTGGGAGTCCTCGACCGTCTCGTGGACACTGTAGAGGCCTCCGGTCAGCATCACCTTGATCCAGTGAACTCCTTGCTCTATGAGCGAGCGCACCGCACGACGCATCTCCGTCGGGCCATCTGCAACACATTCCCACTCCACCTCGACGGATCGACGCGGGAACGCCGTACCGTGGCCGCCAGTAGTGCGGATGCCTGCCCCCGAGCAAAGGAGCCTCGGCCCGAGAAACGCTCCGGCGGCGAAGGCGCGCGACCACGCGAGGTCGACACGGTCGGCCTCTGCGACAGCGCGCACGCCGGTCACGCCCATGCGCGCTGCCTCCATCAGGTTCACGCCGGCACGGACTGCCCACTCCGCCGCACCCTCGAAATAACCCTGCGCACACGGGTCGTACATGAGTCCGCCGGGGTGCGCGTGGCAATCCCAGACGCCAAACAGGACGTGCAGCCCACTGGCGTCGATCTCAACTGGATTCGAGACATCAGTCGCCTGGCGCACAACGCCCCCAGCGATAGCGAGGTCGCGCCGAGTCGATTCGCCCGTCGCAGCATCGAAGACATGCGCGCCGCGAATCACGTACGTGGGTACGTTCACTCTTGGTTGCATGCGGTCTCCAAGGGACGGCGATCACCTGGAACGCCAGTGAAGCCGTAACGGCGGACGGCCTCGTTGGGCGTCACGTAGCCATTGCGGACGTCTTGCTCGACAAGCTCGCGCTCTCGCTCGTTGGGCGGCCCGTAACCGCCGCCGCCACCGGTCACCACGCGCAAGAAGCTCCCTGGGGAGAACCGAACGTGGCTGCACTTCAGCAAGCGCCGCTCTGTGCCTTCAGGCGTCTGCAAGACGGCGTATGGGGTGGATCCCTGTTCCCCTCCGAAGACACCCCATGGGCCGGTCACAGTGCGCTCGAGCCACAGGGAGAGCCACGAATCCGCGAGGGAGCGAAACTCCCGTACGATAGCGAGACCACCCCGGCGGCGACCGGGGCCACCCGTGTCTGGTGCAAGCCCGTAAGACTCGATCCTGATCGGATATCGTGATTCCAGCACCTCGACCGGATAATTCTTGAGGTCGCCGCCGCCGTAGTTGGCGAGACCGTTCTCGCCGTCACGATCCCGCGAGGCCCCCCATCCTATTGCCGTCGCCTCCCCGACGACCCACTGCTCGCCGGTGATCGGGTTTTCGCCATCAAACATCACGTTCATCGGGTCAGCACACTGCGCACCGGTCACGCGCTCTGGCAAGGCTTCCGCGAGCAGCTTCATGAACAGGTCGATCATCAAGCCAGAGTGTGGATAGTAGTACTGGCACGCTGCGGGAGGCTTCGCCGCGAAGATAGTGCCTTCAGGGGCCGTCACATGCAGGCAACGGAAGGTACCGCCCGTCGCTGGGACATCCGGATTGACGAGGAATTTGAAAGCAAGTCGCGCAGCTGACACCGTCTGCGCGAACCCAGAGTTCAAGCAACCCTTGGTCTGCGGCGAGGAACCCGTGAGATCCAGATGAACATCCGAACCGGAGATCGTTACCTTCACTCGAACCCTTACGGGCTCGTTTGAGTTCCCGTCGGAGTCCATGAACCCTTCAGCCTCCCACGAGCCGTCAGGGAGCGCCGCGACGACCTCTCGATCAAGCTCCTCGCACTGGCGGAAGATCTCTTCCACAGCTGCAGCGATGAGGTCCTTGCCGAAACGGTCGAGAAGGGCCTGCAATCGCTGCTCGCCCGTCCGGCATGCCGCGACCTGCGCATAGAAGTCGCCTCTGATGCTCCGCGGCAGACGACTGTTCAGCATGAGTAGATCCAGAACCTCCTCATTCACACGCCCGCGCTTAATGATCCGCGTAGGGCCGATCCGGTAGCCCTCCTGATAGATATTCGTCGATGACATCGATTGACTCGGATCGATCGCGCCGATGTCGATCCAGTGCGCCTTCGTCGCTGCGAAACCAACCAGCGCGCCATCGTGGAACACCGGGCTGAACAACGAGATGTCGTTCAGATGGCTTCCGACGAGGTACGAGTCGTTCACAAGATATACGTCCCCAGGAGCCATGGACTCCTTCTCGTAACGTCTGAGGGTCACACGCACCGCATCCTCGAGCGCACCGAGGAAGATAGGGAGCCCGGGTGCCTGACCGAGCAGACGGCACTCCGCGTCAAAAAGCGCGACACTGTAGTCCTTCATCTCATAGATGACCGGCGTGTAGGCGCTACGACCGAGATTGACGCTCATCTCGTCCGCGGCAGCCATGAAGGCGTTGCGAATGATCTCGACGGTAACTGGATCGATATCGGCGGCTGGGCGAGGAGACTCGAGCTCGTCCGATGATGCAAGATTGTTCATAGTCTCCTCCGTGATGTCCATCGCTAACTCGCTCTCTCGATACGCATACAGCCCGTGAGGTCCACATCGACTACCCAGCCGTCGGGTACCACAGTCGTGCAAGAGGACTCATCCACCACGAGGGGGCCTATCAAGTGCTGACCAAGGTAAAGTTCCTCTCGTCGATAGCGTGGTGCCGTGACGCGAACATCTCGGAAACGGACATCCTGATAGACATATGGCTTTCCTTCGGCGCCATTGTCAGCTTGGAGATGGCCAGGTCTACGGTTGGTGCCCATCGCCGTCAGCCGAATGACCACGACCTCGACAAGTTCCTCCGGGTTGGCATGTCCGAAGGTGCGCCGGTACACTCGGTGAAATCGCCTGAGCGTC
>JAJYMD010000146.1 GCA_021787255.1 Actinomycetes bacterium
ACATGAACCGCGAAGCCCTCCTACGCACCCTCGAGTCCGGACGGTCGTGGTTCTTCAGCCGGAGCCGCCAGGAGCTGTGGTGCAAGGGCGAGACGTCGGGGGACCGCCAGTACGTGCGGGAGGTGCACGTCGACTGCGACGGCGACGCGCTGCTGCTCGTCGTCGACCAGCACGGGGACGGCGCGTGCCACACGAAGCAGTGGTCCTGCTTCTACCGCAGCCTCGCCAAGGGCCCCGGGGTACCTGCGCCCGGGCGGGAGCCCGAGGGCGCCGCCAGTTGAGCGCGGGACCGGACGCGGACGTCGGCTGGGCGATCCCCGTCCACCCCGGTCCCGAGCGGTTCCGCGCGCAGGCACGCTCGGGCCAGCGGGTGGTGCCAGTCTGGAGCGCGGTCGTCGGGGACCAGCTCACGCCTGTCGGCGCGTTCGCGGCGATGGTCGGGGATGCGCCCGGCTTCCTCCTCGAGTCCGTCGAGGGCGGCGAGCGCTGGGGCCGGTACTCCTTCGTCGGCCGCCGGCCGCTCGCCATCCTGACCGCGCGCGGCACGAAGGTGGTCATGGAGGGCCGGCTCCCCGTCACACCGCTCGACGCGCCGGGCGCCGCCCCGCTCGGGGGACCGGGGATCCTCGGGACGCTCGAGCGCCTCCTCGCCCAGTGCCGTGCACCGGTGCTCCCGGACCTGCCGCCCCTGCAGTCCGGGGTCGTCGGGTACCTCGCCTACGACGTGGTCAGGGAGATCGAGCGGCTCCCGCACGTCCCTCCCGACGACCTCGGCCACCCCGACGCTGCCCTCGCGGTGATCGGGCAGCTCGCTGCCTTCGACCACTGGCTCCAGCGGGTCGTGCTCATCGACAACGTGGCGGTCGACCCCTCGTGGTCCACGTCCGCGGTCGACGAGGCCTACGCGGCCGCGGTCGGACGCCTCGGGCAGCTCGCGTCGGACTGCTTCGCCGGGGCCGGCTCCTCCTTCAGGCCGGTCGCGGTACCCGAACGGCCCGTCCCCGCCGAGGTGCGCCGCACGATGACGCCGGACGCGTACCGCGGCGCGGTCGCCGTCGCGAAGGCGCACATCGATGCCGGGGACGTCTTCCAGGTGGTGCTCTCCCAGCGCTTCGACCTCCAGCTCGACGTGGACCCCTTCGACGTCTACCGCGCGCTCAGGCTCTTGAACCCGAGCCCGTACCTGTACTTCCTGCGCTTCGGCGAGGTCACGGTGGTCGGCTCCTCGCCCGAGCCGATGGTGCGCCTTCGCGACGGGGTGGTCACCTCGCGCCCGATCGCAGGCTCACGTCCCCGTGGCGCAGGCGACGAGCAGGACCGGCTGCTCGCGGCACAGCTCGTCGAGGATCCGAAGGAGGTCGCAGAGCACGTGATGCTCGTCGACCTCGCGCGCAACGACGTGGGGCGCGTCGTCCAGTACGGCACCGAGCACGTGGACGAGCTCATGACCGTCGAGCGCTACAGCCACGTCATGCACCTCACCTCCCAGGTGTCCGGGCGCCTCCGTGAGGAGCTCGGTCCGGTCGACGTGCTCCGGGCCACGTTGCCGGCGGGCACGCTGTCGGGAGCGCCGAAGGTGCGCGCGATGCAGCTCATCGACGAGCTCGAGCCGACCAAGCGCGGCGTGTACGGCGGCGTGGTGGGCTACCTCGACTTCTCGGGGAACCTCGACACCGCGATCGCCATCCGCACGATGGTCGTGGGGCCAGGCGGGCGAGCATCGGTCCAGGCGGGGGCTGGGATCGTGGCGGACAGCGACCCGGAGGCCGAGGACGAAGAGTGCCGGCACAAGGCCGCGGCGCTGCTCGCGGCGGTGAGCGCAGCCAGGCAGCTCGCTGCAGCAGGTCGTGAGCGCTCTGGGGCGATGAGCGTTCTGGGGCGATGAGCGTTCTGGGGCGATGAGCGTTCCGAGGTCACTGCTCGAGGGCTACGAGGCGCTGCGCCGGGGGATCGGCGCGTACCGCCTGCCCGTCGACGTGGTGGGCGTCGACGGCCCGGACGCGACGGAGTACCTCCAGGGTCAGCTGAGCCAGGACCTCGGGCCACTCGAGGTGGGGGGCTCCGCGCCCGCGCTCGTGCTCGAGCCCGACGGGAAGCTCACGGCGCTGCTGCGGGCGACCCGCACGTCAAAGAACGCGTGGGCCCTCGACACCGACGCAGGGTTCGGCGCGCTCGTCGTCGCCCGGCTGCGCAGGTTCCGGCTGCGCACCAAGGTCGATGTCGAGCCGCTGGACTGGTCGTGCGTCGCGCTGCGCGGCGAGCGGGTGAGCGCGTTCGGCGCGCGCGCCGAAGCCCCCTTCGCGGCGGCCGTCGATTGGAACGGGACGCACGGCGTGGACCTGCTCGGGCCGGACGCAAGCACGATCGAGGCGCAGGTGCCCGCCGAGGCGCGCTGGTGCGACGAGGCCTCCTGGGAGGCGCTCCGCGTCGAGGCCGGGATCCCGAAGATGGGAGCAGAGCTCGACGCGCGCACCATCGCCGCGGAAGCCGGTCTGGTCGAGCGGACCGTGAGCTTCACGAAGGGCTGCTACACGGGCCAGGAGCTCGTGGCCCGCCTCGAGGCCCGGGGAAGCCGAGTTGCCAGACGGCTGTGCGGCCTCGTCCTGCCCGACGCAGCGCCCGAAGAGGCCGGCCTCCTCGTCGGCGCGTCGCTCTGGACGCACGGGGGCGACAAGGTGGTCGGGCGTTGCACCTCCGCCTCGTGGTGCCCGGGGCTCGGGATGCTCGGCGCGCTCGCGTACCTCCACCGCTCGGTGGAGGTCCCCGCGAGCGTGGTGTGGGCGAGCGACGAGGGCGCGCCGCGAGCCGAGCGACGCCCGGCCGAGGCCCGCACGCTGCCGCTCGTCACGTAGCGGGCACGGGGGATCCGGCGGCGCGGCGCTACGCTTGGCGCCGTGCCCGCCTTCCTGCCGGAGATCGTCGCCGCGCACCGGCGCGCGGCCATGGCCGACCGGCGTGACCTCGGGGAGCTGGTCTCGCGCGCGCTCGACGCGCCGCCCGCGCGACCCTTTGCTGGCGCGCTCAGAGCCGGCGAGCGGGCCACGGACGGGCCCGCGCATCGCGGCCTCGCGGTGATCGCCGAGGTGAAGCGGCGTTCGCCGTCGAAAGGGGCGCTCGCGGCGGACCTGGACCCCGCGGCCGTGGGCCGGGAGTACGCGGACGGAGGGGCGGCCTGCCTTTCGGTGCTGACCGACGAGGCGTTCTTCGGAGGGAGCGCCCAGGACCTCGTCGCAGCCCGGGGCGCCTCGGGGTTGCCGGTCCTGCGCAAGGACTTCACCGTCGCCGCGCGCGACGTGTGCGACGCGCGCCTCATGGGGGCCGACGCGCTGCTGCTCGTCGTCTCGGCCCTCTCGGACGCCGAGCTGACGTCGTTGTTCGAGCTCGCACGCCGCGTCGGGCTCGACGCGCTGGTGGAGGTCCACGACGAGGAGGAGCTCTCGCGCGCGCTGGCGCTCCGGCCCGGCATGGTCGGGGTGAACCAGCGGGACCTCGCCACCTTCGAGGTCGACCCGGCAAGGGCGGAGCGGCTGGCCGCGTGCATCCCCCCGGAGGTGGTGGCGATCGCCGAGTCCGGCATCCAGGGACCTTCGGACGCGCGACGCCTCGCGCAGGCGGGGTACGACGCGGTGCTCGTGGGCGAGTCGGTCGTCACGTCCGAGGACCGCGCCGGCGCGGTGCGCGCGTTGCGCGGACATCCGGTGGGCGAACGGCGCCGGCAGGGAGCGCCATGCGCGACGACCTCCTGATCAAGATCTGCGGCATCACGAACGAGCCGGACGCGCTCCTCGCGGTCGGGCTGGGCGCCGACGTGCTCGGGTTCGTCCTCGCGCCGTCTGCGCGCCAGATCGGCGCGTCGGCCGCGGCGGACATCGTGAAGCGCCTGCCCCACGACGTCCTCACCGTCGGGGTCTTCCGCGACGAAGCGCCCTCGCGCGTGGTGGACATCGCGAACACGGTGGGCTTCGGCGCCGTGCAGCTCCACGGGCACGAGACCGCCGAGCAGTGCCGGTGGATCCGCGAGCGCGTGGCGTGCACGATCCGGGCGTTCCCTGCAGGGGACCGCACCATCGAGCGGTTCTCCGAGTTCGGCGCCGACTACCTGCTCGTCGACGGCCAGAGCCCGGGCTCGGGGCAGGTCTTCGACTGGAGGCTCGCCGAGGGCGTGGTCGATCTGGGCCGGCTGTTCATCTCCGGGGGCCTGACCCCTGGGAACGTCGGCGACGCGATCGTCGCGCTTGGCCCTCGGGGCGTCGACGTGGCGAGCGGCGTCGAGGCGACGCCAGGCACGAAGGACCCGCAGAAGCTCCGCGCCTTCATCCGCAACGCCCGGGCCGCCGCGTCGGAGATGGCCGCCGCAGGCGCGGCACAGCGCGCGGAGATGGCGGCGGAAGCTCGCCGGGCGAGCGAGGCCGCGGGCGGGATGCCGTCCGGCTCCCTCGCCGGCAGCCCCGGAGACGACGTCCCCTACGACTGGATGGAGCGATGAGCCCGCGGGCGAAGCCTCCGGTCCGGCCGGTCGCTGCCCGCACGAAGCCTCCGGCCCGGCAAGCGGCTGCCCGTGCGATGGGGCGGCCGGGCCCTCGCGGCCGGTTCGGCGACTACGGGGGGAGGTTCGTCCCCGAGTCGCTGGTCCCGGCGTGCATGCAGCTCGAAGAGGCGTTCGACGCCGCGTGGGGCGACCCCGCGTTCCGCGAGGAGCTCGCTGCGGTGCTGCGCGACTACGGGGGCCGACCCACCCCGGTCACCGAGTGCCGCCGGCTCTCCGAGGAGCTGGGCGTGCGGGTGCTGCTGAAGCGCGAGGACCTCGTGCACGGGGGCTCCCACAAGCTGAACAACGTGCTCGGCCAGACGCTCCTCACCTGCCGCATGGGCAAGCGGAGGGTGGTGGCCGAGACCGGCGCGGGCCAGCACGGGGTCGCGACCGCCACCGCGGCCGCGCTCTTCGGGCTCGAGTGCACGGTCTACATGGGCGAGCTCGACACGGAGCGCCAGGAGCTGAACGTGTTCCGCATGGAGCTGCTGGGGGCAGAGGTGCGCCCCGTGGGGGCAGGCTCGAGGACGCTCAAGGACGCGGTGAACGAAGCGTTGCGGGACTGGGTCGCGACCGTCGAGCACACCCACTACTGCCTCGGTTCGGTGATGGGGCCGCACCCGTACCCCTACATGGTGCGCGAGCTGCAGCGCGTGGTGGGTGACGAGGCACGCGAGCAGTGCCGGGCGCTGCTCGGGGGCGCCGATCCCGACGTCGTCGTCGCGTGCGTCGGCGGCGGGTCGAACGCCGCGGGGACCTTCGCCGGCTTCGCGGACACCGAAGCGAGCCTCGTCGGCGTGGAAGCGGCAGGCGGCGCCGCCGCGAGCGACGGCATTCCCGGCGTGCTCCACGGCATGCGCTCCCTGCTGCTCCAGGACGAGGCCGGCCAGATCCTCGAGGCCGAGTCCATCTCCGCCGGGCTCGACTACCCGGGGATCGGCCCGGAGCACGCGTGGCTGCGCGACTCGGGGCGGGCCCGCTACGAGAAGGCGACGGACGCAGAGGTGCTCTCGGCGTTCCGGCTCCTCGCGCGCACCGAGGGGATCCTCCCCGCGCTCGAGCCCGCCCACGCGCTCGCGTGGGTGGTGCGCGAGGCAGGGCGGTCGGTTCCCCACGGCTCCACCGTGCTCGTGACCTTGTCGGGTCGTGGGGACAAGGACGTCGCGCAGGTGCGCGACCTGCTGGCGGCAGATCGCGACCCGAGGTGATCCCGCTCGAGGCGTGGTTGCGGGCCCGGCGCGCCGAAGGCCGCAAGCTGCTCGTCCCCTACCTCATGGGCGGCATGAGCGAGGACTGGGTGGAGTCGCTCCAAGCCGCGGCAGCGGCGGGTGCCGACGCGCTCGAGGTCGGGATCCCGTTCTCGGATCCCATGATGGACGGGCCGGTGATCCAGCGGGCGGGTGTCCACGCCCTGGACCGGGGCGCGACGCCGACGCGGGTCATCGACGACGTCGCAGCCGCAGGGCTCGAGGTGCCGGTCGCGGTGATGACGTACTACAACATCGTCTTTCGCGCGGGCCATCGGCGGATGGCCCGGTCGTTGCGGGCCGCCGGCGTCACTGCGGCGATCGTGCCCGATCTGCCGCTCGAAGAGCTCGACCCCTGGGCGCAGGAGGCGGACGCCGCAGGGGTCGCGACGGTGCTGCTGGTCGCGCCGTCCACGCCCGAGCCCCGCGTGGCGCAGATCTGCGCACGCAGCCGCGGGTTCGTCTACGCGGTGTCACGCATGGGGGTCACCGGCGAGCGCGAGTCTTTGGGAGGCGAGACCGCCGACGTCGTGCGGCGGGTCCGCGCGGTGGTCGACGCGCCGGTGTGCGTCGGGGTGGGCGTGTCGACGCCCGCCCAGGCGCGAGCGGCCTGCGAGGTCGCCGACGGCGTCGTGGTGGGCTCGGCGCTGGTCCGGCGGCTGCTCGAAGGGGGAGGACCCGACGCGGCCGGCGAGTTCGTCGGCCAGCTGCGCGAGGCGCTCGACGCGGGCTGACCTCGGCCGGCCGGAGCGCCGCGCAGCTCGCCGTCGCGTGGCGGCTGGGCCCGCGGGCCCATAAGCTCGGCCGCATGCTCGAGCCCGGAACCGTCGCGCCGGAGTTCACGCTTCCAGACCAGCACGGCGCGCCGGTGTCCCTCTCGGACCATCGCGGGCACTGGGTGGTGCTGTGGTGGTACCCGAAAGCCGCGACCCCCGGTTGAACGGTCCAAGGACGGGGCCTGCGTGACAGGTCCGACGAGCTGGAGGCAGCCGACGCCGTCGTGCTCGGCGCCTCCTTCGACACGCCGGAGGAGAACAAGGCGTTCGCCGACGCCGAAGGCTTCGGCTTCCGGCTCCTGTCGGACCTGGACCGATCGGTGGGACGCCGCTACGAGGTCGTGCGCCCTGCCGGCGACGAGTACGCCGACTATGCGATGCGGATCGCCTACCTGATCGACCCCGACGGTACGATCCGGCAGTCCTTCGAGGTCACCGACGTGGGCGGCTTCGCCGAGACGGTGCTCTCGGCGCTCGCCGGCTGGAGTGGCGCGTAGGCCTGGTGGATCGCGCGCGACGCGCGCCTCGGCTGGTCGGGACGGAGGGCTGCGAGCGGGAGGGCTGCGAGCGGGTGGGCTGCGAGCGGGA
>JAJYMD010000290.1 GCA_021787255.1 Actinomycetes bacterium
CGACGTGGAGCCGGCACCAGGCTGGCGAGGGCGGCCCCCGGGGGGGTAGGGGCCACGCTCGCCGACCGGCCGGCCGGGAGGCTCCCCCCGGTCGTCGAGGACGAACCTACGGGCTCGCCAGCGGTGCGACCAGGGACCAAAGGCCCTTCGTGCCCGGGTGGTCTGCCCTGCCTCGGGGAGGCCGCGCGTCCGGGCGCCCGCGGGCATGCGAGCGCGACGTAGAGCGCGTCCGAGGACGACGGCCACCCGAAGAGCGCGCGGCATCGAGCGAAATTGAGGTGGAATACGTCTGTGCTCGACTACCACCTGCACCTGTGGCCGCACACGCAGCACGACGCTGCTCTTTCGCTGGAGCAGGTGGCCTCCTACTGCGAGCGGGCGCAGGATGCCGGGGTGGTCGAGATCGCACTGACCGAGCACCTCTTCCGCTTCGTGCAGGCGGACCGGCTGCTCGCGGGGTTCTGGGACGACGTGGACGCGCCCGAGCCGCTGCGCCGCTCGATGGCCGAGTACTGGCGGTTCCACGTCGCTGCCGACCTGGACGAGTACGTCTCGACGGTGCTCGAGGCCAAGCGCCAGGGGCTCCCGGTCGTCCTCGGCCTCGAGGTCGACTACTACCGGGGCCGCATGGACGAGGTCGCCGCACTGCTCGCGGGCTACCCCTTCGACGTCCTCCTCGGCTCGGTCCACTGGATCGGCGACTGGCGCTTCGACGATCTCGACGACCCCGTCTCGATGGCCGAGTGGTCGGCGAGGGAGGTCGACGACTGCTGGGACGCGTACGCCGACGCGTTCGCCGAGCTGGCTGCGACCAGGACCTGCGACGTCTTCGCGCACCCTGATCTCGTGAAGGTGACCGGTCGCGTCCCCGAGCGTCCCCAGGAGTGGTGGGACCGGCTGGCGGACGCCGCGGCGAGCAGCGGGATGGCGGCGGAGGTCTCGTCGGCGGGCTGGCGCAAGCCCGTCGCCGAGCAGTACCCCGCCCTCGGGCTGCTCGTCCGCCTCGCCGCGCGCGGCGTGCCGTTCACCACGGCCTCCGACGCCCACCACCTGTCGCACGTCGCCGATCGGGTGGGAGACCTGCACGCGCTGCTCCGCTCCGCGGGCATCGACCGGCTCACCGCCTACCGCCGCCGCCAGCCCCACACCCTGCCCCTCGCCGAGCGTCCTCACACCCTGCCCCTCGCCGAGCCTCCCCACGCCCTGCCCCTCTCCGAGCGTCCCCACACCCTGCCCATCTCCGAGCCCACGAGCTCGGGCACGGCCGCTTCGGACGGTTCGTCGTGACCACCCCGGCCGAGCTCGTCAGCACCGACCTCACGCCAGCGGAGCTCGCCCACCTGAAACGGCTCCTCGCCTCGTGGTCGGTGCTGGCCGACCTCTCCTTCTCGGACCTGCTGCTCGTCGTGCCGACCCCCGAGGTGCCCGGAGAGGAGCCGGAGCTCGTCGTGATGGGGCAGATCCGGCCGAACAACCGCCCGACGATGCTCACCCAGGACCTCGTCGGCCAGACGGTGCCGAGGACCTCCTGGTCGCTGTCGGCGGCAGCGCTCGAGCGCGGGGAGGTCGTGCGCGGCGCGGTCCACCACCCGCTCGTCGGCGAGTCGGTGCCCGTCGAGAACGTCCCGGTGCGCTTCGGCGACAAGGTGATCGCGGTGATGGTGCGCGTGTACTCGCGCATCGTCGCCACGCCGGTCAGCATGTACGAGAAGAACTACTTCGAGGTGTTCGGCCGCCTGGTCGAGATGATCGTGGCCGGCGAGTTCCCCTTCGCGCAGGAGGACGTCGGGACCCAGGAGACCCCGAGAGTCGGCGACGGCTTCGTCCTGTGCGACGGAGAGGGACGCATCGTGTTCGCCTCCCCCAACGCGATCAACGCCCTCCATCGCATGGGCGTCTACTCGACCCCCGAAGGGCACACCCTGACAGAGCTCGGCGTGGAGTCGTCCGCCGTCCAGTGGGCGCTCGCCACGTGCCATCCGGTGGTGGAGGAGGTCGAGCGGCGGCCGGACGTGATCGTCCTCGTGCAGTGCGTCCCCCTGCTCGAGCAGCGCGTCGCGAACGGCGCCATGATCCTCATGCGCGATGTCACCGACGTGCGAAGGCTCGACCGGCTGCTCCTCTCCAAGGACGCGGCGATCCGCGAGGTCCACCACCGGGTCAAGAACAACCTCCAGACGATCTCCTCGCTGCTCAGCCTCCAGGCGCGCCGGCTCGGCTCGGAGGAGGGGAGGGCGGCTCTTCGCGAGGCGGAGCGGCGGATCCGCTCGATCGCGGTCGTGCACGAGATCCTGTCGAGGGACCCCAGCGACCAGGTGCCCTTCGACGAGATCGTCTCCTCGCTCGTGCGGATGGCAGAGGACTCGGTGGTCTCGCCGGGATCGGTCGAGGTCACCGTGGAGGGTGACCTCGGGGAGGTGACCGCCGACACCGCGACGCCGCTCGCGGTCGCGCTCGCCGAGATCCTGCAGAACGCCGCAGAGCACGCCTTCCCCGCGGCGAGCGGCGGGGCGCCCGGCGACGCGGGTGCGGGCTCGGGCGCCCCGACCGGCCACGTGCGGGTGACCCTCGCGCACGGGGGCCGGGGCCTCGAGATCTCCGTACGCGACGACGGCCGGGGCATCGACCCGGGCTTCGACATCTCCCGTACGACCAGTCTCGGGCTGTCGATCGTGCGCGACCTCGTCGTGAGCCAGCTGGGCGGGTCGATCGCGGTGGGCGCCGTCGCAGGCGGGGGGACGCTGGTCGAGATCCGGCTGCCGCCTCCCCGGTGAGGCTCCTCGACACCTGCCTCCGGCGACCTCCCCGGCGCCTGCCTCCGGAGACCTCCCCGGCGAGCGCTCAGCGCCGCAAGGCGTTCACAGCGATGGAGGTGACCGAACCCCCCGACCCTGCGGCGCTGCGCCGCGCGGCCAGCCACGCCCTGCGGAGCTTCCGGCGCTCCTCTTCGGAGGTCCCGCCCCAGACGCCCGACTCCTGGTTGGTGGCCAGCGCGAACTCGAGGCACGGCTCCTGCGCCTCGCAGGTGCGGCACACCCGCTTGGCCGCCTCGATCTGCTCGACCGCCGGACCCGTGGTGCCCACAGGGAAGAAGAGATCGGGCTCGGTGTCCCGGCACGCGGCGACGCGGCGCCAGTCGCCTGCGTCCCAATCCACCGTACGGTTCCAGATCAGCGCCATGCGTCGGTCCTCCGGTTGTGAACCCATTCACATATGCGGCCAGACGACAGGGCCGTCACGGAATGCGATCTCGTGGAATTATAAGCAAACGTTCAAGAATTGCAAGGAGGTCCTGTGACCGCCATCTTCGCCCACCGGGGTTGCTGCGGCGTGCCTGCACCCCGGGAGAACACGCTCGCGGCCTTCGACGCGGCGCGCCGTTCGGGCGCGGACGGCGTGGAGCTGGACGTGCGCGCCACCGCGGACGGCGCGCTGGTCGTCCACCACGACCGGGAGGTGCCCGGCGCAGGCGACGTCGGGCGGTTGCCGGTCGCGAAGCTGCCTCGCGAGGTCCCGCTGCTCGAGGACGCGCTCGCCGCGTGCGCAGGCGTCCAGGTCGACGTGGAGATCAAGGGCGGGCCCGACGAGGCCGTGCTCGTCGCGCGCCAGCTCGTCGCCCGCGAGCTCGCCGCGCGCCTGCTGGTCTCCCGCCAGCTCGCCGAGCCCGGTGCCGAGCCCGGCGCCCTCGCCGGGGTGCTCGTCTCCTCGTTCGACCCCGAGTGCCTCCTCGCCGTGCGCGAGCTCGCCCCGGAGGCTCCGACGGGGCTCCTCGTCGGGTGGGAGGGCGACGCACGCGTCGCGCTGGACCGTGCGGCCGCGCTCGGCTGCGCGACCGTGCACCCGCACGTGACCCAGGTCGATGCCGGCCTGGTCGAGGCCGCCCGGGAGAGGGCGCTCGGGCTGTGCGTCTGGACGGTGAACGCCGACGCCGATCTCTCCCACATGGGGGCGCTCGGTGTGGAGGCCGTCGTGACGGACCGGGTCGACGCGGCCCTCGCGATCCTCCGCGGCCCGCGCACAGGCGTCGGAGCCGTCGCGAAGGGCCGCCTGGCCGGTTCCCCCGCGAGGAATGGCGGGGAGGGCCCGGGGTAGTCAACAATGCGGCCATGCATGTCGTCGTCTGTGTGAAGCAGATCCCCGACCCGGCCGCGCCCGGGTCGCTCAGGAAGGACACCCTCACGCTCGACCGCTCGGGCAAGCTCGTCATGGACGACTCCGACTCCTACGGGGTCGAGATGGCGCTGCAGCTCGCGAGCGGCGTGGACGGCAGCGAGGTGACCCTCGTGTCCATGGCGCCCGGGTCCGAGACCTCGGGGCTGCGCACCGCGCTGGCCATGGGCGCCGCGGACGCGATCCTCGTGAGCGACGACGCGCTCGCCGGCTCCGACGCGCTGTCCACGGCGAAGGTCCTCGCCGCCGCGATCCGCCGCGCGGAGCCCGACCTCGTGATCGCGGCGACCGAGTCGACCGACGGCTACACCGGGACCCTGCCGGTCCAGGTGGCGGAGCTGCTGGGCATGCCGTCGGTCACCTTCGCCAAGCGCGTGTCGACCGACGGGACGACGATCAAAGTGGAGCGCCAGACCGAGGCCGGCTACGACGACGTCGAGTGCCCGCTGCCGGCGGTCGTGACCGTGACCGCGGGGGTCGTCGAGCCCCGGTACCCGTCGTTCAAGGGGATCATGGCGGCGAAGTCCAAGCGCATCGACGTGCTCGGCCTGGCGGACCTCGGGATCGACGCGGCCGAGGTCGGCAGCCGCGGCGCACGCGAGGAGGTCCTCGACGTGGCGGACGCCGAGGCGCGCGGCGGCGGCGAGATCGTGGTGGACGAAGGCGACGGCGCGCAGCGCATCGTCGCCTTCCTCGAGCAGCTGAAGGTGATCTGACATGGACAGGATCTGGGTGCTCGCCGAGACGGGCGAGCAGGGGCCGACGCCGCTCACCCTCGAGCTGCTCGCCGCGGCTCGTGGGCTCGCGCCGAGGGTCGAAGCCGTCGCCTGGGGACCCGGCACCGCGTCGATCGCCGGCGTCCTCGGCGAGCACGGCGCGTCACGCGTCTACGACGTCGGCGACCTCGCCGGGGCGCTGCCCGGCGCGCCGGTCGCCGCCGCGATGGCCGCCTTGGTCGAGCGGGGCGAGCGGCCCGACGCGGTCCTCTTCCCCGCCTCCTACGACGGACGCGACGTCGCAGGGAGGCTGTCGGTCCGCCTCGACCGTCCGGTCCTCACGAACGTCACCGGGCTTTCCGTGCGCGACGGGTCGCTCGTCACCGAGCACCCGGTCTTTGGCGGCGCCCAGATCGTGCACGCGCGCTTCACCGGGGAAGGGCCCGGCATCTACGTCGTGCGCGCGAAGTCGTTCGCCGCGGCTTCTGCCGGCGGAGCCGCGGCGGAGGTCGTCGCGGCGCCGGCGGGCGACGTCGGCCCGACGGGTGCCGCGAGGATCGTCGAGCGCCACGCCGAGGAGGCGAGCGGACCGAAGCTCGACGAAGCGGCGGTGGTCGTCTCGGGAGGGCGCGGCCTCGGCTCGGCGGACAGCTACGCGCTGGTCGAAGAGCTCGCCCGCCTGCTGCACGGCGCGCCCGGGGCGAGCCGTGCGATCGTGGACGCAGGTTGGGTGCCGTACTCGCACCAGGTCGGCCAGACCGGCAAGACCGTGAAGCCGACACTGTACGTCGCGTGCGGGATCTCCGGTGCGACCCAGCACCTCGTCGGGATGAAGGGCTCGAAGAGCATCGTCGCGATCAACAAGGACCGGGAGGCGCCGATCTTCTCGGTGGCGGACCTCGGCGTCGTCGGCGACGTGCACAAGGTGCTCCCGGCGCTGATCGAGGCGCTGAGGTCCAGATCCTGAGGCTGGCGGTCAGACGAGCGGCCAGGGGTAGGGGCGGCCTGCGCCAGGAGCGGGGAGACGGCCCGCCCGTACGAGCGCCCTCGCCCGCCGGACGAGCGCGTCCAGCTCCTCGTCGTCGAGCAGCTCAAGGAGCTCGCCGGGGAGCGGCTCGGCTTCCACCCGCGCCAGCGCCTCACGGACGGCGTCGTCGAGGGGATCGCCGGCGAAGTCCCAGATGACCGTGCGCAGCTTCGGCTCGGCGTGGAAGGTGAGGCCGTGGTCGATCGCCCACAGCCTGCCCTCGGCGAGCAGCACGTGACCGCCCTTGCGATCGGCGTTGTTCGTGAGGACGTCGAACGCGGCGATGCGCCGGAGCTCTGGGTGCCAGCGCGGGTCGTCGCGCAAGGTGAAGTAGTGGGAGACCCCGTCCTCGTCCACCACGCGTTGGAGCGATCCCTCACCGAACGGCGCGTCGGCGCGCAGCACGGTCTCGGGGACGACGTCCCAGCCGAGCCAGTCGGACACCACCCTCGCGGCGACCTCCCGGCGGTGGAGCCCCGGGGGGAAGTCCCACAGCTCCCGCTCGCCCCGGCGCGGCTTGTACACGGCGAGCAGCTCGCGCCCGTCCAGCGCGCACGTCACGAGCAGCGTGACGTTCGAGCTCCCGGCGATCCGGCCGTGCACCTCGATCGCTCCGCGGCCGAGGACCTCTGTGGCCGCGGGGTCGGTCACGTCCTGGGGGGACGGTGGCCGTTCGTGCGCGGGCAGTCGTGGCCGGCGGGGTCGAGGGGGAAGCCGCAGAGCGGGCAGGGCGGCCGGCCTGCCTGCACGAGGCTCGTCGCGCGCACGGCGAACGCCGCGGCCTGCTCCCTCGTGATCGCGATCCGCGCCACGGCGCCACCGTCGTCCGCCTCCTCCACGATCACGACGAGGCGGTCCGCGTCCTCGTCGTAGGAGACCCCGATGGTGCCCACCACCCAGTCGGGCTCGACGTCGACGTCGAAGTCGAGGTCCTGGGGAAGATGCCCCGGACGCCCCAGCTGGCGCACGACACGAGCGAGGTAGGTGGCGAGCACCGCGACCTGCTGCTTTTCGACCTTCACGGTCGCCTGCAGCGGGCCCTCGGAGAAGTGCAGGAGGAACAGGCGCTCTCCGACCGGGCCGCTCGTCCCGACCGTGAAGACGTCGGGCGCGTCCAGGTCCATGGTGTCGCCGTCCCTGTCGCCGTCCGTGTCGCCGGGCTCGTCGCGAGCGTCGCGCTCGTGTGGCTCGTCGCGCTCGTCGCGCTCGTCGCGCTCGTGTG
>JAJYMD010000034.1:0-19829 GCA_021787255.1 Actinomycetes bacterium
GCGGCCAGGATCTGCTCGGCACTCACTGTCGTCGGACGCAGGCAGCTGACGACCCCGCACTCGAGCTCGGGGTCGGCCGCGAGCGTGCTCACGAGCGCCGCGCTCGGCATCTTGTAGTTGGACTTTCCCACGGACACGACGCGCGTGGTACCGGTTTCGTCGGCGGGATCCTTTCCGAGCACGATCGAAATGCGGGGAATGGACGTCCACGCCGTCGAGCCGATCGCGGCGGTCACGGGATCGGCGGCGCCCTTCGGCGGGTGGGTGAGTCCGACGATCGCCGCGCCGGTGCGGTCCGCTTCAGCGGCGAGAGCGGCGAGCGACGCGCCGACGATCGCGTAGTTGTGCGAGTCGCCAGTGACTGAATACCCCAGCCCGTCGATCACGACAAGATCGAGGCAGTACTCCGTGATTGCCTCGCCGAGCACGGCGACATCCCCGGGAAGGCGCCAGCGTCGGCTGAACGGGCGCCCGTCCTCGGTCACGTCGTCGACGTCGCCCAAAATAACGACGCGGTCCAGGTCGGCACCCGCCGCGGTTAGCCTGGCGACGACGCGGTCGTGAGGTTCCTCCAGACTCAAGAAGCCAACCGCGCACGGCACGTCTACAGAGCCACCAGGAAGCTGTTCGCCCCCTCGTGAGCGCGGCGGTCAGGTGCGCGGCGAAGCTCGTTTTCCCCGACCCCTGTCGGCCGGTGACCAGATTCAGCGCCCGTCGCAGGACCCAGCCCCGCCAGAGCCAATCCGGCGCGGTGGGCGTGATCGCCGCGGCTGACGTGGCACGCATGCGCGGGCCGCTCGCGTCGTGGGTTTTTTGCTCCTTCATGTACCAAATGCCTCCGTTGTCGCAGTGTCAATGAGATCCGCAGGAAAACCGTCCTCGACCATGAGCCGGCGCACCGCCTCACGGCGCTCGGCGTCCGTCCTCGGGCGCCATCCGGTCACGAGCAGGAGCGCCGCCAGCGCCCGGTCGTGGCCCACGCCGGCATGACGCAGCCTGCCCAGGAGCGCCACCGCCGCAAGGTCTCGATCGACGCCTACCTCGTCGTAGCGGTCGAGGGCGCGCGCGGCGGCGCGGAGAAGCCCGAACGCTTTGATCGACGTGGCGAGGTCGGGGTCGCTGCGGGGCTCGGGCGGGCGCATCTCAGCGGCGGCGACCCGGGCGGCGAGCGCGAAGAGCTGCTCACTCGACAAGCGCGCCGCCGCGGCCTCGGCGATCGCGCCGGGCGTCAGGGTAACGATCACGTCTCGTCGGCCTCGAGCAAAGGGAGGTACACCCGCGCCAGGCGCAGCGCAGCGTCTGGCCGCGGCGCGTGTCGACCGCGCTCGTATTGGCTCACGGCCGTCGGCGAAACGCGCGCCGCGCGCGCCAGTTCGCGCAAACCGAGCCGAGCATCCAACCGCAACTGCCTGGCACGCCCGCTCGCGAGGAGGCACCTCATGGCGGCCACCCGATCGAGGGCGCGCGCGTCGTAAGGGGGAGGGGGCACGGCGGTCTCCTTGGGTCGGGCGCGCCCGCGGTGGCGCGCGGGGTCACGCGGTGAGAGAGGAGCGTCCGGCGGCACCCGGTCGGACGCGGGAGGGGGGGCTTCGGTGAGCGGGCCCGGCGATCCGGGCGCACAAAACCTCTACGCTAGTAAAACAGACTGTAGCCGCTGGTGACGCGCGGTGTCAAGTCGCCGCTCCGCGCGGCATCGTCCCTGGTCAGAGACAAGTGTGCGTCACCAGGCCCGCCGATTCGTCAGTCGTTGGCGCTGCCCTCGTGGAGACGTTGGGCCACGTACGCGTCAACCTCCGACCGGGGCACCAGGCGGCGGCGCCCGATTCGCACACTGCGAATCGCACCGGCAGTCATTAGTTCACGGGCTTTCGTGCGGCCGATCCCCAGCATCCTGGCGACCTCGCGATCGGAGAGCATCACGGTCTCGGTGCGGAGAGGTTGCGCGTCCACGCCGTGGTCCTTTCTTCCTCTCAGTCCTGCGCGGGCGGTCCGCGCGGGGCGGCCTCGGTGGTGGGCGGTGCTCTCTCGGGGCTTGAGCGTAGCACGAACACACGTTTGGCGCGCTCCCGCGGCACGCGGCGACCTCCGGCGGTCCGTGCGCCGCGTTTCCGCCGCAGTATTTCACTGCGCGTGCAGTAGTTCGCGATCCGCATCCCGCGAGCATCCCGCGGATGCCGGAAATCAGGGGGTACCGCCGGATACCGCACGCCGTATCTGACCAGGCATTATGTGTCGGGAAGTACCGCCGAATACCGGGGGTTTAGGGCCTGCAAAGCCCCGTACACCGGTTCGATTCCGGTCGCCGCCTCCAGGGCTTCTCGCAGTCAAGTGGCTGGTGAGCGGCCATTTGTGGAGCGTCCGTGACAGACCCAGAGCGGCCCCCGGACCCCCCAGTGGCCCCTGTCTTGGGGTGCTTTCGGGCCACCGTGGCCCCAGATGGCCCCTGGGATCCAGCGCTCGACCACTTCTCGATCGACGTGACCCTCGATCGCTACGGGCGCCTCTTTTCTCCCCCGAGCTCGACTTGGCGATCGCCGTCGCCTTCGGGGATCGCCTCGCCGAGTCGCACGCGTGGACGGCGAGCTCGGTCGTGCACGCCGTGCTCGGGCGGTGACGGTGGCGGTCCACCGCGCCGAGATCCGCACCTCGTTCCCGGGCTGGGCGCGCCATCCCCACATCGAAAGCGCCATGGTGCTCCGCCGCTCACCCCGACCCAGCGAGCCACTAGCCTGGCTCGACGTTCAACGCGCCACGGCGCGTGCACCAAGGGAGGCCCGGGATGGACGAGGGAGAGCCGATCTCCTACGAGGCGATCACCGTCGGCACGCCCGTCGTCACTTCCACGGGAACCCGGTTCGGCACCGTCCACCACGTGCTGCAAGTTCCCGAGCTCGACATCTTCGACGGCCTGTCCGTGAAGACCGCGCACGGGCTGCGCTTCGTCGATCGCGACCAGATCACGGAGATCACCACCACCGTCGTCCGCTGCGCACTCAGCGATGCCGAGGCTGCCGCTCTTCCTGCCCCGAGCGGTCCCCCGGTGGAGGAGCTCGATCTCGCTCGCACAGAGGGCCCTTCGCTGTCTGCTCGGCTCAGTCGGCTGTTCGGTCGCCCGCACTGGCGCGAGATCGACTAGCTCGCGAGCCGCAGTCGCCACTGGATGGGAGCCGGGAGGACGGCCCGGGACCGGAGCGCCCGGCGGAGCGGAGCTCCTGGGAGCCCCCGCTTCCCCGCGTCCGAAACCGGCGGGGACTGGGTCATGATGAGCGTGCTCGAAGGCGTCGTGCTGCGCGCGGCCGCAAGCGCCGAAGGCGTGGCCGCCCTCGGCGACGAGTGATCTGGGAGGCGAATGCGCTCGGAATCGGCGACCGGCACGCTCGTGGAGGGCCGGCGGGCACCCGCAACGTTCGCGCGGGCGGCGCAACCGCCTCGGCGCCCCGAGGCGACGTAGATGGGGCGTCGGATCCGCTGGCTCGGCGTCGTCTTGGTCGTGTGCTTTGGGCTCGTCCTCGCTCAGCTCGTGAACATCCAGATGCGCCAGGCGCGCGCCCTCAACGCGTCGCCAACAAACCCGCGCGTCGCAGCGACCCGCTTCGACAACCTACGCGGTGACATCCTCGCGGCGAACGGCGAGGTCCTCGCCCGCTCGGTGAAGGCCCCCAAGGGGTCCGGGTCCTACGAGTACGTCCGCCAGTACCCCACCGGATCCCTCTTCGCCCAGATCGTGGGGTACGACTCCCCCTACTACGGCACCAACGGCGTCGAAGAAGAGTACGACAGCTGGCTCGTGCCTCACTCCCAATCGCCCCAGGACCTCGGTCAGCTCCTCACACCCCCCCCTCCGTCGACGGACTCGGTCACCCTCACCGTCGAGCCGTACCTGCAAGCCGTCGCCCAGCACGAGCTCTCGACCCTGCCCTCAGCCAACAAGGACGGCGCGATCGTGGTGCTGAAGCCCCAGACAGGCGCGGTCCTTGCCATGTACTCCAGCCCGACGTACACACCGAACCTCCTCGTCTCACCGGACATCACAACGGAGAAGGCAGCCGGTCATGCGGACTTCACAGTCCCCGACAAGGAGGGCTTCTACCCGGGTGTGCCGATCGCGACGTTCGATCCCGAGCCGCCAGGTTCGACCTTCAAGGTCGTCACGACGGCGGCCGTGTACAACCTGAAGCCTTCGCTCGCGAACTTCAACTATCCGGTGGCGAGCTGCACGAGCCTTCCGGACTCCACGAAGCAGCTCTGCAACGACGCGACAACTCCCGCGCTCGCCGCCCCCTGCGGCGGCACCATCCCCCAGATGCTCCCGCCGTCCTGCGACCCCGGCTATGCCAACTTGGGCCTCGCTCTCGGCGCCACAGTCCTCTACCGTCAGGCCGAGCTGTTCGGGTACAACCAGAAGCCGCCCATCGACCTGCCCGACGTGTCGGCGTCCACGTTCCCCTCGCCCGCGACATTCTCGGTGACGAAGCTCGGCCCTCCCGGGCTCGCGTACTCCGCCTTCGGGCAGCAGGACGTGAAGTCGACCGCGCTCCAGCAGGCCATGGTCGCCGCGGCGGTCGCCAACGGCGGCAATCTCATGACGCCACACGTCCTCTCGGTCATCCGGAACTCGAACGGCCAGGTGGTGAGGCGCTACCAGCCGACCCTCTACAAGCACTCGATGAGCGCGTCGGCAGCCGCCGAGGTCGGAAAGCTGATGGAGGCCGTCGCCACCGCCCCCGACGGGACCGCCTACGGCATCTTTCCCCCCTCCCTCGAGGTCGCGGTGAAGACCGGCACCGCCCAAACCGGCCTGCCGGACCAGACAGCGAACATCCACGACTGGATGATCGGGTTCGCGCCCTACACCCATCCGGAGGTGGCCGTCTGCGTCATGGTGCCCTTCCAGCCCTCGTACACCTACGGCGCGACCATCGCCGGCCCGATCATGCGGGCGATGATCACAGCGGCACTCCACCCGCCACCTGGCCAGTAGCCGTTCGGAGCCCACCTGGCCAGTAGCCGTTCGGAGTCCACGGTGTTACCCCGGGTCGTGCCGGTGAGCTGGCAGGTCCGAAGGACGCCGATGCGGTAGGCGAGGAGCACACGCCCATAGACATGCATCATTGCGCAATGATGCATGTTAGGATGGTGGCATGCGAGACGCACCCGTCGCCACGAGGCGACCGCCCCCGTACGACGAGGCGGCGTTCCGCTTGCACGCCGAGCTGTGCAAGGTCCTGACGGACCCGAAGCGCTTGGTGCTCATCAACGCGCTCCGCCACGACGAGCGCTGCGTGAGCGAGCTCGCCGAGCAGGTCGGCATGAGCCTTCCCAACGCCAGTCAGCACCTTGCGGTGCTTCGCGGCGCCGGCATCGTCGCCACCCGGCGCGACGGCACGACCGTCTACTACCGCCTCGTCGAGCCGCGCATCGCCGAGGCGTGCGACATCATCCGGCACATCGTGGCCGACCGGCTCCCCGAGGTCGGCGTCGAAAGGAGCCACTCATGAGCGCACCGACGACCACCTCTTCGCGTCACCGGGTGCTCGTGTTCACCACGCCGACGTGTCCGTGGTGCCAACGGGCCAAGGGCTACCTGCGCCATCGCGGCGTCGCCTTCAAGGAGATCGACGTGACCCGCGATCCCAAGGCGGCGGCCGACCTGGTCCGGCGCACCGGGCGAATCGGTGTACCGGTCATCGAGATCGACGGGCGACCGGTGGTGGGCTTCGACCAGGCGCAGATCGACCGCCTGCTCGGGCTGAAGAGCGTGCCGGCTTGACGCCGGACCTCAGCACCAGGCGGCGGCCGCTCCGTCCGGAGGCAGCTTCGCCGACCGCGCATCGAAGAGACAGAGATCACAGTGACAAGGAAAGAGCACACGAGGAAGTGACGGAGACAAGGAGAAGATCATGACCGAGAGCGTCCAGCCACTCGGGGCCCGGGTGCTGGTTCGGGTCCTCGAGCAAGAGAGCGTCACTGCGAGCGGGCTCGTGATCCCCGACACTGCCAAGGAGAAGCCTCAGCGAGGTGTCGTGGTCGCGGTCGGCGACGACGAGCTCGTCGACGTGAAGCCCGGGGACCGGGTCCTCTTCCCGCGCTACTCGGGCACCGAGCTCGAGATCGACGGCCACGACCACCTGGTCCTCGACGCCGCCGACCTGGTCGCCGTCCTGCGGGACACCGCAGCCTGAAAGGCGCGAGGCGCTACAGGCCGACAGGCAGCGTGCGCGGAGCGTCGCCCGCCCCTGCCAGGATCAGCTGGCGACGCCCATTCTCGTCGTGAGCCATCTGCACCACCTCGCAGGTGAAGTCGGGAGCAGCCGCCATCCAGCTCCTCATCGCGCCCAGCAGCTCGACGTCGTCGTCCTCGCCGATCCCTCTTCGGCCCTCTGTGAGATCGCTGAACGTCACCAGGGTGCACGGCAGCATGGAGACGTCGATCGCGTCGTCGGCCGACGCCCAGTGGCCGTCGACGCCTGCGCCGGCGTCGTCGCCTCTGACCGCCAGGACGAGCCGGGGCCGTCCAGCGACGTCGAACCCGAGCTGGGTCGCGGCGCACGAAAAGACGCTGCCGCGAGCCCGCATCCATGAGATCGCCGAGTCGAGGAGCAGCTCCTCGCTCTGGGGACGTCCCGGGCAACCCTGCGTCGCGGCCGTGTCGGTGAGCACGACGAGCAGGCCGCTCGCCACCGCACAGCCGACCGGCGGGCTCGCCCCCCTTCCGGTCGCCCGGCCGCCTGTTCCCTGTCCACTCGCCAGATCGACGCGCGCGCCGACCCACTCCGCAGCGACGGCTCCCATCCCCTGCCCCTTCGCTCGCTAGGCTTCCCTGTGAAGGAAGTCTACCGAGGCTACCAAGCGCTCTCCAGGGTGAAAAACTCGACACCGCGGGCAGCGCGCAGCGGGCAACGAGGCGGGCAGCGGACAGCGCGACTCCCACCGGCCCCGGGATCGCCTCGAGCGCTACCATGCTCGAGTCTCGGATCGACACCTTCCCGGTGACCGTTCCGGCCGTTGGCTTCTGGAGGACGGAGTGAGCGCACGGGTCGGCAACCTCACCGCTGACGTGGAACGCGACATCCGCAGGATCAAAGACCCCGAGCTGCGCGCACTGCGGGCGGTCGAAGCGCACCGAGAAGCCCGAGAGCTCGCCACTCGCTTGTCCAGCCTTCGCCGGGAGACCTTCTTGGCCCTGCACGAGGAGGGCAGGACCTGGCAAGAGGTCGCCGACGCGGTGGGGATGAGCCTCAAGGCCACCATCAAGGCGGTGCACGGGCCCGGCGAACCCGATCAATGGTGGAAGCGTCTCCCCGCCGACGTCGCGGATTCGGTCAAGCGCGGGCCGGGCGGGAAGGACCCGACACGCCTCATCCCGCGCCAGGCGCTGATGGACGCCTCCGTGGAGATCCTCTCCGAAGCGCAGCAGGCGAGCCGCACCATGGGTCGCGGCGCAGCCCGGGTCGGCTTCGGCGAGCTCGCTCAGCGCGCGGCCGAGCGCGTCGGCAAGCCGGTGTCGATGCCGAGCCTGCGCAACGCCCTCTACACCTTGATCGAAGACGGCAGGGTCGCCCGGGTCGGGCACGGCCGCTACGTCCTGGTCCAAGACCCGGGCGTTCCAACGGCGAACGCCGCGGGCAAGGCGGCCGAGGAGCCAACAGCGGGCACGGACGCGGCGAAGGCGACCACGCCGTCCAGCCGCGGCGCCGGGGCAGGGAAGCCGGGCGGCCCGCCCAGGGGGACTGCCTCGCGTCCGTCCACGCGCTGAGCACTCGCCGAGCGCTTCCGTGGGCTATCCGGCGTCGCCGGGCAGCTCCCCGCCGATGACGCCCCGCGGCGCGCACCGGCCGGGGCTGCTCGAGCCGCAGCACGGTTCCAGCCCGCCCGGCGCCAGCCCCGACCACGCGGAGCGCACACGGCTCGTCGGCGCGTCCGGTTGCGGCGCGCCGAGGTCTCTTCCCTGCACCTTCGGTTGCCAGGGCAGCTGCGCGCCAGGGCGCCGCGCGCGCAGCTTCCACGCACAGGCGCTGATCACGGTCGCGACGGCGCTGAAGAGCCCGCAGGAGACCGCCAGGGACACCCATTGGCCCTCGCCCCCTGGCACCGACAGCGTCGCCGGGACGGCGAGGACGACGGCGCACACTCCTGCGCCGACGCCGACCGGCGCCCGGACGCTCCGCAGGACCCGGCGGGGTCGAAGACCCCTGCGCCACCAGGCCGCCTGGTACGGGTACGCCGTCCGAGCGGGGTCGCCGCGCACGATCCGGTGGCCCAAGTCCCCGACCAGCGCGTCCGCGCCGGCCGCATCGAGAGGTCCGAAGCACCGGCTGGTCCGCTCGTCGAGCTCCTCCACGCCGAGCCGGCCGTCCGCGTGCGCCCTGCAAAGCAGCTCGATGACCTCCGCCCGGACCGTCTCGGGCACCAAGGCGTCGAGGTCCGCCACGAGCGCATCGAGCTCCCGGCGCGAGGTGGCCGCCTCGACCGCTCCGAGCCGCCGCTCGTACAGGTCCGACGCGCCGAACCTTCCCTCACGCTGAGCGTGCCCGAGGAGCGTTGCCGCCTCGTGGCGCTCTCGATCCGTCGGACGCCTGTCGGCCGACGACGCCCGTGCACCGTCGGCGACGAGCCGCAGCGGCGCTCGCCTGTGCCGCCTGGCGGTCGCCAACCGGAGGCTCGGCGAACGAGCGCCGGTGATCCCGCGCCCGAGCCGCCGTGGATGAGCGTGCATCCTCCGCGCCCCTTTGGGTACATCCCTTTAGGTACATCCCTTTAGGTAGGTCGCAGTCTATTCCCCTGATGGGTTGACCACAAGCGGTCGATCGAGGTCGCCGCGCGGCGCTCGACGGCGCGCGGGGTCCGGCTTCGTGCCGACCACGACAGCCGCTTCCGCGACGACGCGGATGCCCCGGACCTCGACGAACCCGGAGGCCCCCAGCATCTGCAGCCAGGCCTCCATCGGCAGCGGGCGCTCGCGCATGCGCAGGCTGAACCGCACGACGTTCTTCGCGATGCGCCACCAGCCGGCAGGCCCTCGTCCGAGCATCATTCGGACCTTCGAGCCGATGATCTGGCGGTCCTCTCTGGTCCCGCCTCTGCCGAACATCATGTCGCCGAGCACGAGGCGTCCGCCCGGACGCAGCCAGGTAAAGGCCGCAGCGAGCACCGCACGCTTCTCTTCGTCGTAGAGGTGGTGCATCGTGTAGTTGGACACCACGAGGTCGACGCTCCCGGCGTCCATCGTCAGCTCTTGGACGGGGAGAGCCGTGGTCTCGATCTGCAAGCCGAGCTCGCTCGCCTTGGCGTCGAGCGCCTCGATCATCTTCGGGCTGATGTCGACCGCGGTCACCTTCGCACCCCCGCGGGCGATCGGGATGCTGAGCTGCCCGGTGCCGCAGCCGAGATCGACGACCTTCTTGCCCTCGGCGGGTCCGGCTTCCGCCACCAGCGCGTCGACGACCCGCTCGAGGCCGACCGCCGCGTGATGCTCCCAGGCCTGCACGCGGCGGTCCCAGAGGCGCCGCACCCGTCGCGCGCCGCGGGCGGCGACCGCGTCGGGAGCCGTTGGGGCGGCTTGGGCCCCTCCGTGTGGTCGGCTTCGTCGAGCGGTCAGTGGCGCCATCCCACCTGATCGTCCTCCGTGATCATGACGACCAGGTGACGCCCCGAAGGAGGCTCGGGTGGCGTCGACGACCCGACGACCGGACCATCGTGCTGTAGGTTCCAGCCGAATGCCCGCGTCTTTTCGTGTGCGCCGGCTCCTTACGATCGCACTCGCCGCGCTCGCAGTGCCGGCCGTCGTGGTGGCGGCCGTGGCGGCGACCGGCTCGACGGGGGCGTCCAAGACCACGCGGGCCGTGCCCGACCTCGCGGCGATCGGCACCTTTGCGGTTGCGACCACGACGCTCTCCGTCGAGGTCCCAGGCCTCGCACCCGGTGACAACCGGCTGCCAACCACCGTGTGGTACCCGCTCGTGAAGCCGGCGTCGGTGCGCGGTCGCGACAGCCTCGGGCCCAGTCCGCTGCTCGTCTTCTCCGAGGGCTTCGGCGTGCCCGTCTCGAGCTACTCGGCCCTGATCGAGGACTGGGCGTCCGCCGGCTTCGTCGTGGCCGGCCCGACGTACCCGCACACCTCGCCGTCCACGGCCACAACGCTCGACCGCGGCGACCTCGTCCACCATCCCGCAGACTTGCATGCGGTGATCGAAGCGGTGCTCGGCGAAAGCCGCACCCCAGGCTCGGTCCTCTACGGACGGGTCGAAGGCTCCGGCATCGGCCTCGTCGGCCAGTCGGACGGCGGTGACGTCAGCCTCGCGGTCGCGGACGACTCGTGCTGCCGGTACGCCGGTGTGAGCGCGGTCGCCATCCTCTCGGGAGCCGAGTACGCCGGCTTCGGCGGCCGCTACTTCGCACCGGGCACACCTCCGGGCCCGCCGCTGCTCGTCGTCCAAGGCCAGGAGGACACGATCAATCCGCCGGTCTGCAGCGTCGAGCTCTACGACGCAGCCGCCCCACCCAAGTACTACCTGGACCTCCTCGACGGGACACATCTCGGCCCCTACACCGAACCCACTGCCGCGAGGAAGGTGGTCGCTGCGGTCACGACCGCCTTCTTCGAAGCCACGCTCGGGGCAGTGCGCGGCCCACCCGAGAAGAAGCTCGAGGAGAAGATGGCCGAGCGCGGCGACGTCCCCGGGGTCGCCCAGCTCACCACGTCGCAGAGCGCACCGCCCGCGTCGGGGACCTGCCCGACAGCGCCCTAGGCCCTCCCGGGCCCGCCGAGCCCGGGGAATCCTTCACTTGGTCGTCACGAGCCTTGGCAATGCTGGCGGCGATGAGCATGACCATGCCGCATCGGCCGGCGACGCGCTTCTCGGTCGGACAAGGGCGCAACGTCTCGCGCCGTCCTGCTGCGAAGCCACGGCCCATCCTCGGTCAGGCAGCGCTCGCGGCAGCCGTCGCGGGTCTCGTCGCAGTCGTCGTCCTCGGGGTCGTTCGCGAGTCGGGAGCCGACCTGCACGCCCGAGGCGGGGTTGCGATGTTCGCAGGAGGCATGGCGGGGCTCGCCGGCATGTACCTCGCTCTCATCCAGCTGCTGCTGATCGGCCGGATACCCCAGCTCGAGCGGCTCCTCGGACAAGACGGGCTCCTGCGCGTGCACCGGCTCCTCGGACCCTGGCCGATCGGGCTGCTCGTCTTGCACGCCGTCGTGATCACGATCGGGTTCGCCCAAGCCGCCCACAGCGGGTTCCTCCATCAGCTCGCGGTCTTCCTCGGATCCTATCCGGACATGCTCGCGGCGACGGTCGGGCTCGCGCTCATGGTCGTGGCCGGCGTCGCGTCCTTCGGCGCGCTCAGAAAGCGGATGCGGCGCGAGACGTGGTGGGTGATCCACCTCTACATGTACCTCGCGCTCGCGCTGTCGTTCGCGCACGTCCTCGCGCTCGGTCCCACGTTCGTCGGGCACCCCCTCACCCAGGCCATCTGGGCCTTCGTCTGGGCGTCGACGGCCGGGGTGGTGCTCGTATTCCGCGTCGTGGTACCGCTGTCTCGGTCGATCCGCCATCGTCTTCGCGTCGCAGAGGTCCACCAAGAAGCCCCGGGCGTCGTCTCGGTGATCTGCACCGGGCGGCACCTCGAGCGGCTGCGCATCTCTGGGGGCCAGTTCATCGCCTGGCGCTTCCTCCGGCGCGGGCTTTGGTGGCAGGCGCACCCCTACACGGTCTCTGCCCTACCCCGCCCGCCGTACCTGCGGCTCACCGTGCGCCAGCTCGGCGACCATTCCTCGGCTGTCGCACGGCTCCGTCCCGGCACGCGGGTCGCGATCGAGGGTCCCTACGGCGCAGTCACCTCCGACAGCCGCCTGCACGAGAAGGTGGTCCTCGTCGCCGGCGGCATCGGCATCACCTCCATCCGCTCGTTGCTCGAGGACCTCCCGAAGAGCGCCCGGCCGATCGTCATCGTTCGCGCCACGAGCAAGGACCAGCTCGTGCTTCGTGACGAGACGGCGAAGCTCGTCGAGAAGCTGGGCGGGACGCTCCACGAGCTCGTCGGCCCACGCTCGACGACCGGAGGGACGCGCCGGTTCTTGAAGCGGCTCGTCCCGGACCTCGGCGAGCGTGACCTCTACGTGTGCGGCCCACCGGGCTTCGTCCGTGACGTGGTCCACGCCGCGCGCGCACTGGGCATGCACCGCCGTTGTGTGCACTACGAGGAGTACCAATGGTGAGCGTCGCCGACATCACACTGCGACCCGACATCACACTGCGACCCGACATCACACTGCGACCCGACATCACACTGCGACCCGACATCACACTGCGACCCGACATTGCACGCCGGCGAGGTGCAGGGCGATGAAGCGCTACCCGGCCGTCCTCGCGGCCACTGCCGCCGGCCTCGCGGGCGTGCTCAGCTTCCACACGCAGCGCGCCAGTGTCTTGCTGCCCCGCGCCTCGACCTCCGGCGTCTCCCCCACCTCTCCGCCACCCTCTTCGCGCAAGCACGCGACACCCACGTCCCCTCCAGCGAGGTCCTCGCCGCAAGCCACGACCTCGAGCGCCACGGGCGCCCTCGAGCAGTACGGCTACGGACAGCTTTCGGTCCGGGTCACCATGTCTGGCGGGAAGATCACGAAGGTGGCCGTCGCCAAGCTGCAGACCGCCGACACATACTCCCAACAGCTGGCCGATTACGTCGTCCCGGTCCTCGAACGGGAGGTGCTCGCGGCGCAGAGCGCCCGCATCCACGGCCTGACGGGCGCCACCTACACGAGCGCGGCGTACGCGTACTCGGTGCAGTCTGCGCTCGACAAGCTTCGCAGGTGACGCTCCGTTCCAGGCCCGCGCACTCGCTCGTCCACGTCGAGCAGGTGATGGGCACCGCCGTGTCGTTCCACCTGCGCGTGGTGCCGCCCCGAGCACACGTCGACCTCGACAGCGCGCTCGCCCGGGCCTGCGCGCGGCTCCACGAGGCCGACCGTGTCTTCAGCACCTGGAACACCGGAAGCCCGCTCAGCCGCTTGCGGCAGGGCCGGTTGGCGTTGGGCGAAGCGCCCGAGGAGATCCGCCAGGTGCTCGACCTCTGCGCGTACGTGCGCGACCTGTCCGGCGGGTGGTTCGACCCCTGGGCGATGCCTGGCGGCGTCGACCCGACCGGCCTCGTGAAGGGATGGGCGGCCGAGCGCGCGCTCGAGGCGCTGGCGCTGGGGCCGGTGCTCGCCGCCAGCGTGAACGCAGGAGGCGACGTCGCAGTGCTCGGGCGCCCGGGGGAGGGCGAGACCTGGCGCATCGGGGTCCGCCACCCTTGGCGGCGAGATGCCCTCGCGTGCATCCTTGCGGTCGAGGACGCGGTGGCGACCTCTGCAACCTACGAGCGTGGAGCGCACCTCGTGGATCCGCACACCGGCGAGCGCCACGCGAGCGCTGCGTCGGCGACCGTGGTCGGCCACAGCCTGGCCATCGCGGACGGCCTCGCCACGGCGCTCGCCGTCGGGGGCGACGCGGTGCTCGAGCGGATCGCGGCGGTCGCCGGCTACGAGGGATACCTCGTCCGCCATGACGGCACGGAGGCGTGGACCGATGGCATGCCCTTCGCCGAGTGAAGCGCGGAGCCGGACGAAACGCCCCGCGCAACGGCGCCGCAGTGGCTCACGAGGAGCTCAGAGGTCCCTCGGGCGTCCGACCCTCCCCCCGGGTCCCGTCCAGCCCCGGGCGTCCAAGCCCCACAGGTGCCTCCTCAGGCGTAGACGCCGACGCCGACGAGCACCGCCCAGACGATCGCGAGGATCTGGAGCGTCCGGTCCTCCAATGCGAGGTCGCTGGGCGCCCCGCCGTGCCCGGCGTCGAGAAGCCGAAGGACGTAGAGCACCCCGGTCAGCACCGGGGCGACGGACAGCTCGATCCAGACGAGATGGTCGCCGCGGTGCGAGAGCCCAGTCTTGTCGAAGGCCCACAGGCAGTAGGTCGTCGCTGCGCCGGCTGCGCTCATCGTGAGCGCCGATCGCAGGAACTGCGGCGAGTACTTCGCGAGCGCGCTGCGATGCAGGCCGCGCCCCTCCCCGAGGGCCTCGTGCTCTGCGGTCCGCTTGCCGACGACGAGGAAGAGTGCGCTGAACGACGTCACCACGAGGAACCAGCTCGACAGCGGCACGTGGGTGGCCACCCCTCCGGCGATCGCGCGCAGCACGAAGCCCGAGGCGACGGCCGTCATCTCGATGACGGGCTCGCGCTTCAGCCAAGCGGAGTAGGAGACGGTCACGGCCACGTAGAAGGCGTCCACCACCATGAGTGGCCATCCCCCGAGAAGGGCGGCACCCGCGATCCCAGCGCCGAAGAGCAGCACTGCGGCGGCGATCGCAAGGCTGGAAGCGACCCGCCCCGAGGCGACCGGGCGATCGCGCTTTCGCGGATGGCGCCGATCGGCCTCTGCGTCGAGGGTGTCGTTCACGAAGTACGTCGCCGACGACGACGCGCAGAAGACGCCGAACGCGCCGAGCGCATGAAGCGCCGGCCCCCCATGCGTCAGGACGCCTGCGGCGCCTGGCGCGACGAAGACGAGCACGTTCTTCGTCCACTGCTTGGGACGGGCGGAGGCGAAGAGATCCCGCGCCCGACCAGCACCTCGGTTCCCGCCTGGCCGGTCGCAGCCTCCATCGTGATCCCAGGTTACCGAGACTTCATGACGATCCGATGAGGCAGCTCTCACCGAGGACACGGACCCTCGACACGAGGCCACGAGGAGAGGTCAGGGACGTCAAGTGCGCCACGCGCGACCGGATCAGCTTGATAGGTATCCCACCATCGCGTTCACCGTCGCTGTCGTGATCGCGAGTGTCCCTCCCAAGACGGTCAGCGCGCCCACCTTCTGGCCGTCGCCGCCGATCCCGGCGGACGACCCGGCGGCCTCGAGGAACGCCTGCAGGTACGGCCCGACTGTCGTGGGGTCCACCGTGAGGAGCAGTGGCTCGGGTGCGTGGGTGTTCGATCGGCCCGCGCCCGCCGCCACGACTGCCCCCGCGAGCCCGTCGGAGTAGAAGGCACCCTGGGCCACGACGACACTGGACACCGGCGCCCAGTGGAGGCCGGCTGCGCTGAGCTCGAAGTCCGCCGCCTGGACCGCGGTGTCCGTGTAGTTCTTGCCCGCCACCCGCAGCACCGAGACGCCCAGGCCTTCCAGGTCCGAGACGACCGCATTGGAGACCGCGAGCGGGCCGCCCGTCACGATGACCTGCTCGATTCCGAGCTTCTTGATCGCTGTGGCCGCTTGCGGGGACAGCGCCCCGGGTGTGGTGAGCAGGATGGGGAAGTGCTCGTCGTAGGCGATCACGCTTGCGGACTCCGCGTCTTGGAAGGAGGTCCCGGTCGCAAGGATCGCCGTGGGCAGTGTCCCGGAAGCCGCCGATGCAGAACCTGCGCCCGCGGTGTCGTTGAACTTGCCCGTCCCTCCTGTCGCGTTGGTGCCGCCGTACGCGCCTGCCACATCGACATGGCCCACGAAGCTTGGGCTCACAGAGACCGCGACTGTCTCCGCGGTTGCGTACGCGGATTGACCGTAGATCCGGGTCACCTGAACCTTCTGGCCGGTCGTGGTCTTGCCGCCGCACGCGTAGACCGGCAGCGCCTCGAGCGAGCTCACCACTGTCGCCGACACCGCCAACGGTCCGCCCACCACGTAGACGTGGGAGATTCCTTCGTCTTGGATCGCCGTCTTGGCAGGTGTCGAGAGGCGGCCGGTCGGGGTGAGCAGGGTCCCGGTCCCCAGTGACGCAGCCAGGTACTGGCTGGCCAGCGCGTCGGAGTAGCCGTCGTCCCGGGCCAGTACGACCGAGCCGGATGCCGGGCACGCACCGGCGGAAGGTGTGAACTGGTGGGCCAACTCGGCGGCTGCGGTCGCGTCGGCTGTCTCGCCGAAGATCCGCTCCTGCGCGGAGAAGATCGCGATGCCGCCCGTGCTCACGGTGACCGTGTTCGACTGCGTCGTGACCACCTGGCTCACGCCCGGTGACAGCCAGATGCCGAAGAACACTGTGGCGATCGTGTTGCCGGTGATGACGGTACCGGCGACGTCTGTCGGGCCGACCGCGGCGAAGACCTCGACGCCGGTGGTCTTGGTGATCTTGGCTGTGACTGTGCCAGGTCCCCGTGTCGGGCCGGCATGCAGCGCGTCGTTCGTGAAGGTGTTGTCGATCACCTTGTTGCCCTTCGTGTCCTGCAGTGGCGCGTGGCTGTGGATGGTCATGCCCGGCATGCCGTTGCCGCTCGCAGTGTTGTGCTCGAAGGTGTTTGTGTAGACCGCGGTGCCCGGGAACGGCGTCGCCGCGAGCAGCCCCGCGGCGCCGTTGCCGTCGGCGGTGTTGCCCTCGACCGTGTTGCCGTACACGCCTCCCGCCGTCGGATCGGGCTTGCCCGTTGTTGGTCCGCTCGTGTGGACCGCTGTGGCGTTGTGACTGGCGAGGGTGATCCCGCAGTCGCCGGGGTTTGTCGACACCTGGTTTGTAGAGATCGTGTTTGTGAAGTTCGGGCCGAGCTCGTCGGTGACGAGGATCCCGCCCCAGTTCTTCGACACGACGTTCCCGTGGACCATGGAGTGCGAGACGCTCATGAGGTGCAGACCTTCGCCGTAGTCGCTCTCAGGTGTCGGTGTCTTGCACAGCGTTGTGGCATCCGCCTTGTGCAACGCGGCTGTGGTCGCACACTTGTCGTTTGTCACGACGTGGTCTGTCAGGATCGAGACCTTCGAGACCGTGGCAGGCTTCGGCGCTGTGGGCGCAGGCGAGACGAGTATGCCCGAGCGCGCGGCGTTCTCGAACGTGACGTCCTTCACCACGGCTGTGCTGGCCTGCTCGACAAGGCCGAACTGCTCACCGGTGGCTGTGACCACGACTGTCGTCGGATGTGTCGCAACGCCTTCGACCGTGACCGGTTTCGTGATCGTGTTCGACGTCCCCGCGGGGTTCGCCGACTCCTTGTACGTCCCTGCCGCAAGCGAGACGGTGTCACCTGCGGCGGCCTGCGACAGTGCGAACCCGAGGCTCCCGCAGGGATGTGCCGCTGTCGTGCAGCTGCCCGATGTCACCCCGCCCTGAGCGACGTGGAGCACGACGGGAGCTGTCGCGGCCTCGGCCGTCCCCGACAGTGCAAGTGCTGCGCCGGTGCCGGCCAGCGCTCCGAGGGGCAGTGCAAGGGCCACCAGCGCCACGAGCGTGCGCGGAGCTCCTCGTCTCACCATGTGCATTCCCCTTTCTTTTCCTTCCTCAAGCTCCTCGAGCTTCGAAGTGACCGATTCCTCGGAGCAGAGCCCGCCCGGGACGTTCCCTACAATGCGGCGGCTCGCCGGCACTTCGTCCATCGGACCGACGCGCTCGTCTCGGTGGATGCGAACGCCGACCGCGCCCCACCCCTTTCGAAAGCCCAACTCCGCCAAGTCCGCCTCCGTTCATAGCCCCAGTCCTGCCTGCGATGCAAGTACCAGGTGTGAAGGCATGAGAGCGGACCCGGGCGCGACAGCCGGACGGAGGTGGCCACCCCCGGCGCCGCTCACGGCTTCCAGGTCAGCTCAGGCCCTTCGGCAGGAGGCGGGCTCCGGCTGCCCGGGCGACCACCACGGGCGGGTGACGCCTTCGGCCCCTCGGGTCGGCTGCCCGCTGTGCCCGGCGCGTCGGAGCACCGACGTCGCCTGGTAGTCCTTCGAGGGCCCTCGGACGCGCCACTCCTCGACGAATGCGTCGGACGCGTGGACGCGCCAGGTGATCTGGTACCGGTCGTCGCCGCAGAGGTGCACGGCCCGGCCTCGGCCGCTCCGCAAATCGCACTCGAGGAAGGCTCGCCGGTCGTCGAACTTGATGGCGACGACCCCATCTGGACGCCTCACGCAGATGAGCTTCCGACGTGCGTCGCCTCGGTACGCTCCGATGCGCAGCTCCCCGAATTCGCAATAGGTCGCCGTGAACTGGTCGTCGCTCCCGATCGGCGCCATGTCGACCACCCCGCTGAACGATCCGGACCTTTCCAGGCGATGGTCCACGAACGTCCTTTGCACCCGCCACCTCCCGAGCAGGTACCCGTAGGTGTCGGCGATCTCGGCGATCACCGTGCGCGGGGGCTGGCGCGGCTCATCGGGCGCCGCGCTCGGCTCCCAGGAGCCTCCATGCTCCCGGGAGCGCGACCGCGGCCAGCGCGGCCTTGATCGCGTCGCCCGCCAAGAAGGGGACGAAGCCGAGCGAGATCGCTCGGGCGGCACCGACGTGCAGGCTCAGCGCGAGCCACGTCACACCCCACAAGTAGATCACGAGCTCCCCGGCGACCATGGCCGGGACGCTCCTCGAGACCGAGCGATCGGCTCCGCGCTGCGCGAGGTAGCCGCAGAGCGCCGCGCACAGCACGAAACCGACGATGTAGCCGAACGACGCGCCGACGTAGCCATGCGCGTGGTCGGCGAACCATGGGACGCCCGCCACGCCAGCGACCGCGTAGAGCGCCATCGCGGCTGCTCCGCGTCGCCACCCGAGCACCGTTCCCGAGAGCAAGACGCCGAGCGTCTGCCCCGTGATCGGCACCGGAGTGAAGGACAGACGGATCGACACCTGCGCCAGCAGCCCGACGACGCCCGCAGCACCGACCACGAGCAGGATGTCGCGGAAAAGAGTGCCGGGGACGAGGTCGCCGAGCACGAGGGGCTTGCGTCCGTGGAGCGCCACGGCGTCCGACATGGGCGTCACCTCCTCACACGCGCCGGCCGTCCGCAACGGACGGCGTCCACGTACGGTCGCGCTCGTGTCCTTTACCACACGCGAGACTTCGGCTGCCAACGACGACCACGGATCCCTCGGTGGCGGCGCGCCTTGCCGCGTCCAGGATCTCGATCACCCTCACGGCATCCCAGGGGTCCACCGGCACCGGACCCCGATCCTCGAGTGCGCTGACCAGCTTCGAATAGAACATCTCGTACGCGCCCGGCCGCGTCGGCACCGTGGTGAGGTGCTCGCCGACGCCGATCGTGCCGTCGTGGGTCTTGGGCTGCACGCCCCACCCGGGGTCGCCGGGCCGCATGCCGTCCTTCAGCTGTTGCTCCTGGGGGTCCAGGCCGTGGCGGACATAACCCGCCTCGGACCCGAGCACCCGAAAGCGCGGTCCGGGGCGTGGCGCGACGGCGCTCGCCCACAGATGGCTCCGGGCGCCGTTCGTGTGCGTGAGCGCGACGAAGACGTCATCGTCGACGCTGCTCCCTCGTCGGCGTCGGTCGAGCTCGGCGTAGACCGATGCCACCGGCCCGAGCAGCAGCACCGCCTGATCCACCAGATGGGAACCCAGGTCCAACAACAGGCCCGCTCCCGTCTCCGGACGAGGATCCTCGCGCCAGCTGCTCTCGCGAAGCGCCGGCGCCCAGCGCTCGAAGCGCGACTCGAAGCGGTGAACGGCGCCGAGCCTTCCGGACGCGACGATCGCCTGGAGCGTCAGAAAATCGTTGTCCCAGCGCCGGTTGTGAAAGACCGTGAGCAGGACGCCTGCTTCTTGTGCCTCGCGCACCAGCGCCCGTGCCTCCGAAGCGTCGGGGGCGAGCGGCTTCTCGACTACGACCGCGACGCGCGCCGCGATGGCGCGACGGGCGATCGGGACGTGCGCGCCATTCGCAGCGGCGACGACAATCACGTCGATTCCGCCTTCGAGCTCGAACAGCGCGTCTGCGCTCTCGACGACCTGCACCCCTGGAAGGTCCTCGGCAGCCTGCGCGGCCCGCGCGGGATCCGACGTCACCACCGCCGCCAGCTCGAGCCCTGCGGTCCGCTCGATGAGGGGCGCGTGGAAGACTCGGCCGGACAATCCGTAACCCACGAGCCCGACGCG
>JAJYMD010000034.1:19839-34848 GCA_021787255.1 Actinomycetes bacterium
CCAAGTCTGCCAGGCCCCTACCTCGCGAGAGATCTTCGCGCCGAGGACGTCGAGGGAAATGAGGAAGTGGAGCTCCCGCGGCGACGGGCAAATGGAGGCTGGGCTAGAATTCTTGGTAGGTCCCATCGCCAGCTGAAGGTTCGGGGAAAAGGGGATGTGATGCTTGGAACGTCTTGGAGCCTTGCTGGAAGAGTGGCTATTGCCGTCGGGCTGACCGTCTCGTTGGTCGCCGGCGGCGCGGCCGTCGCCGGAGCGCTCTCGTCGCCCGTGCGCGCTTCTCACGCCGCGCGGGGCTTTGGCGGCGCTGACCGGCGCTCTGCGACGCTTCCGATGAAGGTCGCCGTCGGCCAGGTCACCGGGGTCGACGGGGTCAGCACGCCAGGCCACTGCGGCACAGCGGGCAAGACAGGGACCTTCGTCGTGGAGAACCTGAGAAGGAGCTCTTCGACCACGGTGGACGTCAGCGCGACGACCAGGTTCCTCGCGCCCACGACGCTCGGGGCGAGCTTCGCGGACGTCTGCGTCGGCAGCACCGTCTTCGTCCAGGGCACCACAGCCTCGGGGAGCGTGTCTGCCACGAGGGTCATCGTGGTCCCGCTCGGGCGGTTCCGCCCGCAGGGTGACCAGCAGTTCCCCCAGGGTGATCGTCACTTCTCGGGATCGGCGGCACCGTGGCTAGGGTTGGGACACTCGTTCGCTGGGACCACGACGCCCAGGACCACGACGCGCGGCTCCTTCAGCTCCCTGTAGGTCCGTGTAGGCCTTTCAGGGCCCCTGGACGCAGGTCGGACGTCGCCGGGACGTCGAGTCCAGGTGGCCACGCACCGGGTCCACGGTCCGAAGGCCAACAGCGACGCCGATCCTCCACGCCGGCCCCTTGCTTCGGGGCGGGCTTACCGGTGCCGGTGGCGTCCGACCAACAGCCAGAAGAGCCCTGCGATCACTGCGACGAGGACGACCACCTTCACGAGGACGGCCACGAGGCTCGCGATCGAGCTCAGCACCCAGAAGGCGATCAGGACACCTATGACGCCGACCGCGACCACGGCGAGCGTGTGCCGTGGGCGCACGCCACCGGCACGCTGCTGAGGAGAGCCCCCTGGGGTCTGCGCTTCCACTTCGTGTGCCATGCACCCTCCTCGACGGCCCGCCTGCGCTCTTCGCGCTCTGGCGCTCCTCTGATGCTACGACCTCCCAAGGCGCCCGCGGCGTCGCCCATGGCGCTCAGCTCGCAGAGCTCTTCGTCCCGTCTCCTTCACGCTCGCTCGGCCCCCATCGCGACTGTCGGCGTGCCGGGACGACGATGCCTTCGGGACCCACCATCGATGCCGCGCCCACTGCCGCCGAGCCGAACCGACGGCGGATCGCATCGACCGCGCCGATCACCTCGCGCCAGTGGTCCTCGCGGCGCGCCGCAGCCGCGACGCCGCGCTCGGGCCCGCCGCTCGCGGGGTTCTCGAGCTCGAAGCGAAGCTGGCGACCCGCTGACGCCGACTGGAGCCCCGACACGCTGACCCCGAGCAGCCGCACCCCGGTCGAAAGCTCCACCGCGTCCAAGAGCGCGACCGCGATCATGCCGATCGCCGAGCCGGTGTCGAGCCCCGCCTTCATGGTGTGCGCCCGCGTCACGAGCGAGAAGTCGGAGAGCTTTACCTTGACGGTGACCGTCCGCGCCACCTGCCGGCCCGCGCGCAGCTGATCCGCCACCAGCTCGGCCATCCGCTTCGCGTGACGCCGGAGAGCGTTGCGGTCGGCGAGGTCCTCGCGGAAGGTCTCTTCGCGCCCGATCGATTTCGCTAGGCGCTGAGGGACCACTGGCGCACGGTCGTCGCCACGCGCGAGCGCGGCGAGATGCCGACCGTTCGCCTTGCCGAGCGCGCGCACGAGCGCTGCCTCGGGAAGCCTGGCGAGGTCGCCGACCGTCCGAGCCCCGAGAGCTGCGAGCCGCTTGGCCGTCGCGGGCCCGACACCCCACAGCTGCTCGACCCCCATGGGATGCAGGAACCCGAGCTCTTCCTGTGGCTCGATCACGACCACGCCGGCCCCTGGGAGCTTCCCCTGAGATCCCACTCGTGGCTTCGCGGCACGTGACGCGAGCTTCGCGATCGTCTTGGACCGTCCGGCGCCGACCGAGCAGTCGAGCGCGAGCTCCTCGCGCACGCGAAGCCGGATCGCCGCGGCGATCTCTGCCGGCGTGCCGAACAGACGAAGTGCGCCGCAGACGTCGAGGAACGCCTCGTCGAGCCCGATGGGCTCTACGAGCGGCGTGAAGGACAGCAACACCTCGCGTAGTCGAGCGCTGACCTCCTCGTACCTGGCAAAGTGGCCTTCGACGAACACCGCGTCCGGGCACAGCCTGCGCGCGCGCAACGACGCCATCGCGGAGCGCACGCCGTGCACGCGAGCCTCGTAGCTGCAAGATGCGACCACGCCCCGCGCGCCGCTGCCTCCCACGATCACCGGCCTGCCGGCGAGCGTCGGATCGTCGAGCACCTCGACGGAGGCAAAGAAGGCGTCCATGTCGACGTGGAGGATGCTCGGCTCCCGCCGCCGTCCCACGTCGGAGGCGCCCACCGGCGGAGATCCGAGCTCAGCCACCGAGGCGCAGCCGCCGGAAGCCCTCGGCGTAGACCACGCCTGCACGGCGGCCTTCCTCTTCGGCACGTCGGCGAACCGCCTCCGCCGCCCATCCAGCCTCTGCGCCGGCGAACTGGCTGCGATGGCACTCGACCGCCGCCGCCTTGACCTCGACCGTCTCCGAGATGTCCACCCACACGTCGGGCTCCAGGGTTCCCGAGAGGTACACCGCCGACACCTGGTGCGGCGGGCCAGCTTCGGGGCACTACAGCGGGAGGGCGGCGGAAGGAGACAGCGCGTCGAGCAACGCCCATCCCGCGACCCTGTGGTCGCGGTGGTTGAAGTACTCCTGCCCGAAGAAGACCGCAGTCGGGTCGTGACCGAGCACCACCTCGGGACGCAGCGAACGGACGAGCCCGACCAGCTCGCCGACGAATGTCGGCCTCCGGTCGAGCTCTCCGTCGCTCGCGCCAAGCACGCAGTACGAGGCGAGGCCGATCGTCTTCGCGGCCGCGGCGAGCTCGCCGGCGCGACGCCGGGCGAGCTCCGCGGGCTGCACCGCGCGGTCGCGCGTTCCACGGCCGCCGTCCGTGCAGACCACCAGGTGGACCGAGGCGCCCTTCCTCGTCCACGACGCGAGGGTGCCGCCGCACGCCACGTCGGCGTCGTCAGGGTGGGCGTAGACGGCGAGCGCGACGCCGGGCACGGAGGTGACGAGCTCGGGCACCGCAGTCAGCCCGCCGGAGTCAGGCCCGCTGCTTGGGCACGGTCGTCTTGATCAACAGCCCGACTTCTCGCTGGAAGTCCACCGCGTCCTCGAAGCCCTTGTAGACGCTGGCGAACCGCAGGTAGGCGACGTCGTCGAGGTCCTTCAGCTGCTCGAGGACCGCCATCCCCACCCGTTGGCTCGTGGGCTCGGGCGACTCCGCCCGGAGCTGCTCTTCCACGCGGCTCGCGAGCTGCTGGAGCATCTCGCCGGTGACCGGTCGGTTCTTGCAGGCGGCCTGGACGCCTGCGACCAGCTTCGCCCGGTCAAAGGGCTCGCGCTGGCCGGAGCGCTTCACCACCCACAACGGCTGCTCTTCGACACGCTCGAAGGTGGTGAAGCGACGGCTGCACCCGAGGCACTCTCGCCGGCGTCGGATCGCCGCGCCCTCGTCGGCCGTGCGCGAGTCGACGACCCTGTCGTCGTCTGCACCGCACCACGGACACCGCACCCCGACGACGTTAGTGCTGCGCGGCTTCAGCGCACCGCCGCCGACCTGCCCGATCAGGGGATTGGGATGCGCTCGCCTGGGACGACGACCGCTGAGCCGATCTCCCTGGCGAGCGCCTCGGCCAGCGGCCTCGGGTCGCCGCCACCGTCCAGGTGCGACGCGATCGACCACAACGTGTCGCCAGGGCGCACCACGTAGATCCTCTCGGAAGCGATCTGGCCATCCCCTTGGGGGTGCACCTCGGCGGGCGCCCCGCCGAGCGGCGCGATGGGAAGCGCGAGCGCGCACGTCACCCCAGCGCCGATCACGCCGAGGAGCACGCCACGGCGGCGCCGACGAACGGCCGAGCCCCGAACCTCGCGCCGTGAGACGTCCACTCTGGTGCGGACCGCGGCGGACACGTCGGGCCAAGGAACCACCGGGCCCGTCGAACCCATGCCAGACCGCGCATGCGGCCTCGCCTCGGCGTCCGCGACGGCGCGGTCACGGACGAGCTCGGGCACCGAGCACCGCCACGACACGCCGAACCGACCCACCGACCAGTCTGTGGCCCCGTCGTCCAGTACCGGTGCGATCACCATGTCCCTGCTCCTCGTCCATCCTTCTCGGGTCCTTTTGCCTTGTCGGGCCATCTCCGGACCTGCTCCGGGATCGCCTCTCGGGTTCTCGAGCGCCGCCGGGCACCCTGCCGGTGGCGAACACCCGTTCGCCTCCCACCCTGATCTCAACACGAACATACGTTCGTGTCAAGGTGTACTGCGAACAGATGTTTGCCCTTGGGAGGCCCCACCGCTATGCTCTGGCAAACATATGTTCGTCACTGTCGGCGAGCCTACGAGGAGGTTGTGACCGTGGCGCAGGTGCTCAGCGGGAAGCGGCGCCAGATCCTGGAGTTCATCGGCGACTGCCTTCGGGAGCGGGGCTACCCGCCCTCGGTGCGGGAGATCGGCGAGGCGGCCGGGCTCGCCTCCCCGGCGTCCGTGCACAGCCATCTCGCCGTTCTCCAGCGAGAGGGCTACCTACAGCGGGACCCGACCAAGCCCCGGGCGATCCAGGTCCGCTACGAGCCGACGTCCCAGGTCGCGATGGCCGCCGGTCCCGTCCGCCACGTGCCGCTCGTCGGCGACGTCGCCGCAGGGACGGGAGTGCTCGCCCAGGAGAACGTCGAGGAGATCGTCGCGCTCCCCGAGGCCTTCACCGGCCGCGGTGCGCTCTTCATGCTGCGCGTGCACGGCGACTCGATGATCGAGGCGGGCATCTTCGACGGCGACTTCGTCGTCGTCCGCCAGCAGCCCGATGCCGAGGACGGCGAGATCGTCGTCGCAGGGATCCCGGGTGACGAGGCGACCGTGAAGCTGTTCTCCCGGCGCGGAGGCAAGGTGGTGCTGACCCCGCGGAACCCTGCGCTTTCCCCGATGGAGCTGCTGCCGGAGGACGTCACCATCTACGGCAAGGTCGTCACCGTCCTGCGCCGGCTCTGAAGGCCTCGCCGCGGCCGGCGGCAGGCGCGTCGGAGCGGTGTGGTGCGCTCGGTCGCCACTCGATCGGCCCGGTCACGCGCCGTGCGCGATCAGTCCACCGAGCACCTCGCGTGACCGTTCCAGCGACGCGCGCGTCACGTGCTCGTCGGGGTGGTGCGCGAGCTGGGGGTCGCCGGGGCCGAAGTTGGTCGCGGGGATGCCGTGCGCCCACATCGTCGCGACGTCGGTCCACCCGAGCTTCGCCCGCGGCCGGTGGCCACTGCGCTCGACCAGTGCGGCGAGAAGGGGGTGCCCGAGCGCGGGCGGGGCCCCGTCGGCCCAGTCGACGAACGCCAGGTGGTCTCCCAGGGCCTCGTCGAACAGCCCGTCGGTGAGATCGAGCAGCAGACGGCGGGCGGCGCTCGCATCGTGGTCGGGGGCGAAGCGGTGGTTGACCGTGAGCACCGCGTGGTCCGGCACGACGTTCCCTGCGACGCCGCCTGACACCGAGACGGCCTGCAGCTGCTCGGCGTACTCGCAGCCGTCGATCTCGACGGTCCGCCCTCTCCACGACGCCACGCGTTCGAGCAGCGGAGCAAGCCGGTGGATGGCGTTGCGACCCGTGAACGGGCGGGCAACGTGAGCCCGTATGCCACCGAGGTGGAACTCTGCACGTACGCTTCCCTGGCATCCCGCCTCCACGTGCGAGTCGGTCGGCTCGCACACGACGGCCGCGTCGGCAACGAGCAGGTCCGGCCGCTCGCGCCACAGCTCCAAGAGCCCGTTCTCCTCGCGCCCGACCTCCTCCCGGGCGTACAGGCACCAGGTGACGTCGACTGCCGGCTCCGCGCACGTCGCCGCAAGGTCGAGGATCACGGCGACGCCGCCCTTCATGTCACACGCACCCAGGCCCCAGACTGCATCGTCTTCCACACGCGGACCGTCGTCGCCCGCCGAGGGGACCGTGTCGAGATGTCCGGCGACGACGAGGCGCCGCTCGCGCCCGGCTGCCGTCCTCGCGACCACGTTGTCTCCCACGCGGGTGACCTCGAGCCACGGGTGGCGTGCCAGCTCGCGCGCGACGTGGTCCGCAAGCCCCGACTCGTGCCGACTGACGGAGGGGATCGCCACGAGCTGGGCGGTCGACGCGAGCAGGTCTGCGCTCGACCGGACTCGCGTCACGCAGAGACCCCGTGGGCACGAAGCAGGACGTTCAGCTGCGCCTTGTCGTGCCGCTCCCCCTCTTCGAGGCGCTTGATGACCAGGACGCACGGGACGAAGAACTCACCACCCGGGTAGAGGCGCCGACGAGCCGCGGACACAGCCACCGACCACGGCGGCACGACGCCACGGCCCAGCTCTTCGCCCGTCTCTCCGTCGAAGACCGGGATCGACGGGTTCAGGATCGTCCCTTCGCCCAGCACGGCGCCGCGCCCTACACGAGCGCCCTGGGTGACCATGCACCGGCTGCCCACGAGCGCTGTGTCCTCCACGATCACAGGCGAGGCGTTGGGCGGCTCGAGCACGCCGCCGATCCCCACGCCCCCCGAGAGATGGACGCGCGCGCCGATCTGTGCGCACGACCCGACGGTCGCCCACGTGTCGACCATCGTCTGCTCCCCCACGTACGCCCCGACGTTCACGTACGAAGGCATGAGCACCACCCCCGGCGCGAGGTACGAGCCCCAGCGCGCGGACGCTCCAGGGACCACACGTACCTGCGCGCGAGCGAAGTCCCGTTTGAGCGGGAGCTTGTCGACGAACTCGAACGGTCCGACCTCGGTCGTCTCCACGTCGCGCAACCTGAAGAGGAGGAGGATCGCCTTCTTCAGCCACTCGTGGACGACCGTGGTCCCGTCGGGCCCCGTCTCTGCGACACGAGCCACGCCACGGTCGAGCAGGTCGACGGCCTCGGTCACCGTCTCGCGAGCCTCGGTGTCTGCCGGTGAGAGCTCCTCGACGCGCTCCCAGAGCGCCTCGATGCGCTGACGCAGCTCGTCCATGCCGCCAGACTGTACCGATGGCGAGAGAGAACCGGTGGATCAACGCCGACCTGGCGCGAGCGGACGCGTACGACCGGCGCTTCCAAGAGCTTGCGGCATCCAGCGTCGACGTCCATGGGGAGGCCGCGTTCGTCGCGTCCTACGAGCCCAGGTCCGTGCTCGATGCAGGTTGCGGCACCGGCCGTGTCGCGATCGAGCTCGCGCGCCGCGGCGTCGACGTCGTCGGCGTGGACCTCGACTCGGCGATGCTCGAGGTGGCTCGCCACAAGGCGCCGGATCTCGTCTGGGTACAGGCGGACCTCTCCTCCCTCAGGCTCGCTCAGCGCTTCGACCTCGTCGTGATGGCCGGCAACGTGCTGCTCTTCGTCGCTCCCGGGTCCGAAGCCGCCGTCCTCGAGCGGCTCGGTGACCACCTCGTGCCGGGCGGCCGGCTCGTCGCCGGGTTCTCCCTCTACGGCACCCTCACCCTCGGGCACTACGACGCCTTGGCCTCCGACGCAGGGCTCGCGCTCGAAGCCCGCTTCGCCACCTGGGAGCGCGCGCCGTTCGTCCACGGAGGCGACTACGCCGTGAGCGTGCACCGAGCCGGGGGCCAAGCGACCGGGGGCCGAGCAGGGCGAGAGGGACGGGCGGGGGGTCGAGGGACCGGAAGCTCTTCCTCCGTTGCGCGAAGCTCCCATTGAAGCGCAAACGAGCCCACCTCGTCGCGTCGGCCTGGTCCCGACGTGCCGCCCGCCCTTCACGGTTTCCCGTCTCCGGTGCTCACGCGGGCCCGACGGCGTGCGACGAGAGCCTCGCGCGCCCGAATCGCGGCGGTGACCCCAGGCGGCGGACCTTCTGGGTCGACCTCAGGGACCACCGAATGGGGTCGGCGATGGACGCCGACGCCCCTGGTGGCAGGAGCCAGCGTGTAGACGAACGCGATCAGCCGCGCGACTGCGACGTAGACCGCAGGAGGGACCTGTTCTTCTATCTCACAGACTGCATATAGATACCTAGCGAGCGGGGGATCTTCGATCACCGGGACGTTGTAAGTGGCGGCAGCCTCGCGGATCCGAAGTGCCAGGACGTCCACGCCCTTCGCGACCACTCGAGGAGCCGAGCCCCGCGCAGGGTCGTAGACGAGCGCGACGCAGACGTGCGTCGGGTTCGCCACCACCACGTCGGCCGTCTTCACTGCGCCGATCATCTTCGACCGTGCGATCACCCTCTGACGCCGGCGGAGCTGCGCCTTGACCGTCGGGTCGCCCTCCTGAGCCTTGTGCTCGTCCTTCACCTCTTGCTTGGTCATCTTGAGCGACTGACTGAGCCGGTGGCGTTGGTAGAGAAGGTCTGCGCCTGCGATGAACAGGCCCACGAGCGCGACCATGCGTACGAAGGAGACGATCGATGAGCCCGTGTACTCCAACGCCGGCCGCAGGCTCACCGGAGAGGTCGGCCCGAGCGCGTCGATGAGCGAGTGCAGCGAGAAGAACGCGAGGACGACGAGCACGAGCAGCTTCGCGACCTGCTTCGCGAGCTCCCAGAGCGCCCTCCCCGCGAACAACCGCTGGAGCCCCGCCTTCGGGCTCACCCTCCGGAACTGAGGACGTGCAGCCCGCAACGACACAGCCCGTCCCGCTTGCGCGACCCCGACGAGCACCCCGAGAGCCATGAAGGCGCCGCCCATGATCGCCACGTAGACGAGCACCGTCTTCAATCCTGCCTCGAGCATCGACACGGCCCCGGCGGTCGTGGGATGGGAGATGACGCCCACGGCCATTGTCAAGACGCGGACCAGCCTTCCGTAGGCCATCGAGAGGAGGCGTGGAGCGAGCGCAGTGGCCAGGAGCATCGCCAGCCAGCCGCCCAGCTCGGGAGACCGGGCGACCCGACCCTCCGCGCGCGCTTCCTTCCGTCGCTTCTGGGTGGGCTTCTCCGTGCGCGCGTGCTTGTCGGAGGCGGCCATCAGCGGTCACTTCCCGTGCGATCCGTCCCTGCACGCTCCTCCCTCTCCCCGGTGCCCACAGCCGCGCTCTTCTCTCAGCGCCCACCGAAGAGACGGGCGGCGTCCCCCATTGCCCGTGCGAGAAGGTTCGTGACGTCGTTCGGCAGCGCCGAGATCGTGACGCCCACGAGTGCGATGACCAAGAAGATCTGAAATGGGAACCCCAGGAACCACACGTTGGTCTGCGGCGCCGCTTTCGCGAGCAGCGCGAGGGCGATCTGGGCCGCGAAGAGCACGAGCAGCACCGGAGCCGCGATCTCGAGCGCGGAGGTGAAGAGGACCTCCAAGTCCGTGACCATCACGCCTGAGACCAGCTGGGAGACGCGCAAGCTGAAGCCGGGGCCCGCGAACGAGCGCACGAACCCTTCGACCATGACCAGGTAGCCACCCGTCGCGAACAGCAGGAAGATCATCGTCTGTTGGTAGAACTGGCTCATGATCGGCAGGGGCTGGCCTGTGAGGGTGTCCATCGACGGCGGAAGCGTCAGTCCGCCGGTCAAGTCGAGGAACGAGCCCGCAGTCGTGACCGCGCTCAACATCGTCTGGACGACGAGGCCGAGCGCGAGTCCGGTGGCTACCTGCACCACGAGCGCGCCGAGGATGCCAAGAGTGCCCGTAGGGACGCCGGCGAGTCCGAGGCCGGGCACCGCGAGGAGTGCGAGCCCCACCGCCAGACCGACGAGCACGATCCGAGGCACCGTCGCCGAGCTCGAAAAGGGCGTCACCACCGACATCCACGCCAGTGCGCGCGCCATGACGAGGATCATCGCGATGATCCACGCTGCGTTCAGGTCGATCTGCACATGATCCCTCTCGGTCGCTCCCACGCACGAGCACGAATCGCACGTGCCCGGCACCTCGTCGGCCCGGTCTTCGTCATCCGGTCTTGAGCAGGCGGGGCAGCTCCCCGACGACCTCGTGGACGAACCCTGTGAACTGCCCGAGCATCCAGTGTCCTGCGAACGCGATGACGAGCCCTATCACGAGAAGCTTCGGGACGAACGTGAGGGTCATCTCCTGGATTTGGGTCACGGATTGGAAGAACGAGATGACGAGCCCGACCGCCATCGCCGAGAGGAGGATCGGAGCGGCGATCTTCGCGGCGAACAACATGGTCTGGGAGGCGATCGAGAGCGCGGCGTTCTGTGTCATCGGTATCCCACCACCAAGGCTTGGATGACGAGCACCCAGCCGTCGACGAGGACGAACAAGAGGAGCTTGAAGGGAAGGGACACGAGCGTGGGCGGCAGCATCACGATGCCCATCGACATGAGCGTCGACGCGACGACGAGGTCGATCACGAGGAACGGCACGTAGATCACGAAGCCGATGATGAAGGCGTCCTTCAGCTGGTTGAGCAGGAAGGCAGGGATCAGCGTGGGCAGGGGCAAGGACATCGGATGCGAGGCTTTCGCGTGTGCAAGCTTCGCGACCAGCGCCAGCTCCTGAGGCCCGGTCTGCGCGAGGAGCCACCTCTTCACGGGCACCTCTCCCACGTGGAGCGCCTGGGAGAACGTCAGCTGTCCGTGGAGGTACGGCTGGAGCGCGACGTGGTTCAAGACCGAAAGCGTCGGCTCCATCAAGAAGATCGAGACGAACAACGCGACGCCGACGAGCACCTGGTTTGGCGGCGTGGTCGAGAGCCCGAGGGCCTGGCGGGTGAGGCCCAAGACGATCACGATGCGGGTGAAACCCGTGAGCAGGATGAGGATGGATGGCGCGAGCGTAAGGACGCTGAGCGCAAGGATGATGAGGATCGACGACGACGGCCTGCGCAGCGTTGTCCCGAGATTGATGTTGATCTGGCTGCCCGCAGCTAGGAGATAACCCATCGTCGTCGGTCCTCGGTTCGACTGGCAAACGGGCGCGGGTCAGCGCCGGACCGTCGCCTCGCGGGCTCGCTCGAGGGGTCCTCGAAGCAGCGACCCCCTGCGGACGGCAGCGCCCGAGCGCGGGTCGCGACCTTCCGACAGCAGCTCGGTGAGCGTCCTGGCGTGCATCGAAGCGCCCGCAGCCAGTGCACCACCCTCCGGAGCCACGCCAGCGCCTTCGTGCCCTGAAGACACCCCCGGGGCCGCTCGGTGCTGCGAGGCCTTAGCGCCCTCCACGACGCCGTCGGTGCGCAGCTCCCCCAAGGGCGTGAGCTGTGAGTCCGAAATGCCCACGAGGAACCGTTGGGCGCCGACCTCCACGATCGCGACGCTCTTTCCTTTGCCCACCGCGTGGAGACCGAGGACCGTCACGGCGACGCTCTCTTGCGAACGCACGAGTCGCGAGAAGCGCTTCGGAGTCCCGCGCCGCTGCATTCGTCCCCATAGCTTGGACGCGGCCCAGATCCCCCCTACGATCACTCCCAGAGCGACCGCCATGCTCACGAGCTCGTGGGGGACGGAGATCTCCGGCGCGAGCCCACGGGAACCGGCCACAGCCGCGAGCAGGGATCCGGAGATCATTGCGTCCCAGCCTTCGGAGGCTCGGTGCCGAGGATCTCTCGGACCCGTACGCCGATCTGCCCGTCGTCGACGACGACCATCTCGCCGCGCGCGAACAGCTTCTCGTTCACGAGCACGTCAACCGGCGCCTTCGCCGCCCGGTCGAGCTCGATGGTCGACTCCGGCCTCAGCTCGAGCAGGCCGCGCAAAGGCACGTTCGCGTAGCCGAGGACGACGGTGACGTTGAACTCCACGTCCAAGAACGGCGCGAACGGGTGCACCCCGACCGGCTGCGATGGAGCCTCTCCGGAGGCGCTCGCAGACGCTGTCTGCCCAGGAGTCGCGCTCGTGGTCACGGTTCCTCCTTCCAGGCGGCGATCGTGCAAGCCAGGCGGCTGCCGACCTCGACGTGACGTCCCCTGCCAAGGAGCGCACCGCCGACGATGATCTCGAGGTGCGGCTCCTTGTCGAGCGCGTCGATCCCGAGCGTGATGACGTCGTCGGGACGAAGCTCCAGGATCTCCGCCGCTCCCATCTTCACGCTCGGGTAGGACACCTGGACCTTGACCGGCACGCTGAGAAGCCTTCGCTCCACGTTCATGGAGCGGAGCGCACGGGCTCCCTCGGCCTCGCGCTGGAGCAGATCGAAGGCATCGAGGACCGGGTGGAAGGCACTGAACGGCCAGTAGAGATGGACCGTACGCGGGCTGCAGTCGCCGATCTCGACGTCCATGGCGAATTTCAAGCACGCCTCTCCAGGGCGCCGCACCCGGACGTAGACCGCCGACCGAAGCCGTTGCACCGCAGCGATCTTGAACTCGAAGAACGACTCGATCGCAGCTTCGAGCCCAGAGAACATGTCGTCGGCGAGCGCACCGATCAGCTCGACGTCCAGGTCGCTCAGCGCACGGTCTGGCTGGGGTCCGCCGGAGCCCGAGAGCAGGACGTCGACGAGCGCGTTCGCGCACTCAACCGGGACGTGCAGGACGATCCGGCCGTCGAGGGCAGGGACCGTGGCCACCGCGATGAAGGTCGGATCCTCCATCTCCTGACGGAATTCGACCCAGGGGCTCTGCTCCACCCCCGCGAGCGCGATGTGCACCGGCTGGCGAAGCTGGGTGCTCAGCGCGCCCGCCATGCGTTGCGCCGCAGCCTCGATGACGGGCTGGATCCTGCGAATGCGCGCTCGCTCGATGACCTCCTGATTGTTGAAGTCGTAGGGGCGTACACGCGGGTCGCCCGCAGGCAGAAGGGTCGCGCTCACGGTCTCGGCGTGCAGCGCGCATGGACACGTTCGAACATCGCGTCGCCTCTCGGACGTCGGCACCTGGCCGCCGGTCCGTCCCTGACCGGCTCTGCGACCCGCCGTCCTGGCGCGCACTGGTTCATCGGCCTAAAGCAGGCTCTCCTTGAGCCGAGACGCACGGCTCTCGAGAACGCCCCGCGTGCTCGGCACGGCTCTCGACCCTCACGGCTCACACCTGGACGAGCGCCTGGAGGGTCGCCTGCGAGGTGGAGATCACCTTGGTGTTCGCCACGTAGGTCTCCTGAGCTGTGACCAGGTCCGTGAGCTCGTTGGCAAGGTCGACGTTGGACTGCTCGAGCTGACCGCCGAGCAGCGTCCCTCTGAGCCCGCTGCCCGCAACCCCGATCTGGGGTGTGCCGGAGTTCGGCGAGGTCGACAGAAGGCCGTCGCCTACGTCCACGAGCCCCGAAGGGTTCGCGAACGCCGCGAGCGCGATCTTCGCGATGGGGATCGTCTTGCCGTTGGAGAACGAACCGGTGATGACTCCGTCCGAGGAGATGGAGTATGTCTCGAGGGTCCCCGCTGCAGTGCCGTTCTGGCTCATGGTGAGGGTCTCCCCGCCGGCGAACTGCGTCAGCGCGCTCGAGCTGCCCGACGGCGGGAAGACGATCTTCCAGGTGTCGCCGGTCGGGAACGTGTAGCCTGCCGGCATCGTCTTCACGGAGAGCTGCAGCTCACCTGTAGCCGCCTTGCTCGCGCCAGTGACTGTCTTCACCTGGCCGCTGGCGGATGTGAAGGTGATGGTCGGGAGCGCGGCTGTTGTGAACAGCTTTTCCTCCTTGCCTGTCGGAGCCACCACGGTTCCCTGGACCGTCCATTCGTCGGCCGTGCCCTTCACGCCGGTGAGCGTGAGCGTCACGGGAACGGGGCTGCCCAGGGCGTCGTAGCCGTTGACCGTGGTCGTGTACGTCGGGAGCTGTGTGCCTTGGCCGTCCCAGGCGGGGACGTTCCCGAAGACGGTGAGTGTGGAGGTCGCGGACGAGGCCGTCGCCGCGCCCTTCGGGATCTTGATCGCCGTGAGCGGACCGTTTGTGGCGATGGTCCCTGTCGCGTTCGCCTCCCAGCCCTGGACGATCGCCCCCGAAAGAGTGGTGAGGTCGCCGTTCGCGCTCACGGTCAGCGCTCCATCCCGCGTGTACAGCTGCTTGCCGTTCGAGTCGACGACGAGGTAACCCGCCCCTGTGATCGCGACGTCTGTCTCGTTGCCCGTGGTCTCCAGCGACCCCTCTGCGAGGTTCGTGGCGACCGCCACGACGCGCACACCCGAGCCGACGGCGACAGGATTGATACCTCCGGAGACGGCGCTGGGAGCGGTCGCGCCGCTCAGCTGCTCGGCCAGCAGGTCGCCGAACACGACTGTCCCTTGCTTGTAGCCAACCGTGTTCGCGTTCGCGATGTTGTTCCCGATCTCGTCGAGATAGGTCTGGTCTGCCTCGATTCCCGAGACCGCTGCCAGTACGGATCGTGTTGCCATGTGTGCTCCTCCTTGCTCTTGACGCTTTGCTTGCCTGGATGCCCTTGCCCAGGATGCCCTTGGCGGCCCCCGGCCCTGGACCCACCACGCTCCTTGGACATCACGAAGGCGAACTGGGCGAGCCCACCTCCGTTACCGCCGACAGCGGGACACGTTCGGACCCGACCAGGAGCGTCGGTGTGCCTGTCGAGCTCAGCTCCACGCCGCTCACGGCGCCGCTCACGTGCAGACCGGACACGATCGCAGTCACCTGCTTTCCGAGCAGGCTCGTCGCCTCGCTCTCCTGCGCGCCGTGCTCTTCTTGGGCGACCGCCGCCGTCATCGAGGTCACCGCCTCCACCTGCGACAAGGCGGCGGTTTGCTGGAGGATCGACGACGGTGTCGTGGGATTTGTCGGGTCCTGGTGCTGCAACTGGTCGATGAGGAGCTTCAAGAAGAGTGTGGGTGTCCTGAGCTGGTTGACAAGACTGGAGGTCTGAGCTGTCTTCGTCGACGCCTGTCCGGCCGCCGTCTGCACGGCGCTTGGTGCCCGGACTGTGCTGTACGCGGAAGC
>JAJYMD010000107.1 GCA_021787255.1 Actinomycetes bacterium
CGTGGCTGGTTCTACTCGCTGCTCGCGGTCAACGACCTCGTCTTCGGCAAAGCCCCGTACCGCCACGTGATGGTTCTCGGCCACATCGTCGACGCCGACGGCCGCAAGATGTCGAAGTCGCTCGGCAACGTCATCGACCCCTGGGAGCTCGTCGACAGCCGCGGTGCGGATCCTCTCCGCTGGTGGATGTTCTCGCAGGGCTCGCCATGGACGGCCACGCGGGTGAGCGCCGCTGCGATCGACACCTCGATGCGCGACACGCTGCTCACGCTGTGGAACACGGTGAGCTTCTTCACCACCTACGCGTCGCTGAACGGCTTCGATCCCGACGATCCTGCAGTGCCGGCATTCGCGGCACGCGGCGTGCTCGACCGCTGGGCACGTTCACGGGTGATGTCGACGCTCGAAGCGGTCACCGAGGCGCTCGACGACTACGAGCCCCTCGGGGCGGCGACCGCACTCGGGCGCCTCGTCGACGACCTGTCCAACTGGTACGTCCGCCGCAGCAGGAGGCGGTTCTGGAGGACGGACCCCGACGCGCCGCCGTCGGATGCGTTGGCCGCGCAGGCGACCCTCTACGAGGCGCTCGTCACGGTCGCGCTGATGCTGGCGCCATTCTGCCCGTTCGTCGCGGACCGTCTGTGGCGCGAGCTCGGCTGGGAAGGGGCGAAGGCCGCCTCGCGGGGGGAGGGCGCCTCGCGGGGCGCCGCGCGGGCGGAGGATGCCTCGGTCCACCTGCAGACATGGCCCACGTACGACGAGTCGGCGATCGACCGGGACCTCGAAGCGCAGATGAGCCTCGCGGTGCAGCTGGCCTCGCTCGGGCGCGCCGCGCGCAACGAGGCAGGCGTGAAGGTGCGCCAGCCGCTCCGACGTGCCCTCGTCTTCCTCGCGCCCGGTTCTCCGGCGATCCTCGCGGATGTCGTCGCCGAGGAGCTGAACGTCGACGAGGTCGTCGAGGTGGACGATCTCGGCGAGCTCGGCGGAGTCCTTTCCTTGGAGCTCGTCCCGAACTTCCGCGTGCTCGGCCCTCGGCTCGGCGAGGCGGTGAAGGAGGTGCGCAACGCGCTCTCGGCGCTCGACGCGACCGCCGTGGCCGCGGCGGCCGCGGCGGTCGAGGCGGGGCAGCCGGTGACCGTCGAACTGTCGGGGGGCCCGGTCGCGCTCGGGCCCGACGAGCTCGAGGTGCGCGTGCGCGGGCAGGCGGGATTCGCGGTCTCGCGCGAGGGCGGTGCAGTCGTGGCGCTCGACCTGGCCATGGACGAGGACCTTCGCAGGCGCGGCCTCGTGCGCGAGCTGGTCCGTCACGTGCAGGACCTGAGGAAGGACCGCGGCCTCGAGGTCTCCGACCGGATCCGCCTGTGGCTGAGCGGGGTCGATCCCTCGGTGTTCGACTCGGTGGGCCGCGAGGTGCTCGCTGTCGAGGTTGCGCCGGGTCCCGGACTTGGCGACGCGGTACCGATCGTCCTCGACGGGACCGGGGCCGTCGAGGCCTGGCTGGAGAGGGTGTAGCACGCGAAGCTCCGTCGTGCGACGCCCCGCCCCGTCTAGCCGAAGGTCTTTCCGAAGGTCTTCACGAAGGCGCGGCTCACGGTGCGTGCGAAGTCTCCAGGCGGTGCAGGCCGGAGCCAGGTTCGGAGGCCCGGTTCCGGGCCAGCCCTGGAGCGAGCGCCGGCCGGAGCCAGCCTGTGAAGGTGAGAGGCTGCCGCGACGCCGCCGTTCGCGGATGCTGCTACGTGGACCTCATGTGCGCGGCAGGAACTTCGCCGCTGAGGCGCCGTAGGTGACGGTCGTTCCGACCAGGTGGACGGTCTGGACGAGCTCGTGCACGAAGCTCGGAGCTGTGACGGTCCCGAGACCCGCCGCGAGGTTGTACCCGGAGCTCGCGGAGAAGCCCGGGATCGTCTGCTTCCTTCCCGCTGTCTTGTAGAAGACCGAGTTTGTCCCTGTCGTCACGCTGACGATCCCCGGGTCGTGGGCCGCATCCATCGCGTAGAGCGCGGGGTCGATCATCCCGAGCGGTTGATGGGAGTTGAGCTGGTCGGCGATCGCGACGATGCCAGCGAACAGGGGAGTGGCTTCGCTCGTGCCGCTGATGGGGAGCCAGCCTCGGCCGATCGGCAGGCTGATGTAGATGTTCACCGCGCCGGAGTACGCGGCGCTCATGGAGATGTCGGGCACGCCGCGGCGGTTCCCCACGACTGTGGCGACCCCGTTCTGGTACGAAGGACGGGTGAACACCGTGGACAGCCCGCCGCCTGAGGCGGCTGGTCCGCCGAACAGTGTGGTGTCGTTCCACACCCTGACCGGGGCGGTGGGGCGTCCGCGTGTGTTCAAGGTGAGCTGGGTTCCGCCGACCGCGGTCACGAGCGGGTCCGAGGCTGGCCACCCGACGTTCCGGAACGAGAAGTAGTGCGCCTTTGTCACTGTCTTGGCCTCTGCGGCACCTGTGTCCCCTGCGGCGGCGAGGACCGTGATCCCATTGCGGTAGGCGTTCTCGTAGGCGCTGCGCAGCCCGAGAATTGTGGTGGGCGCGGCGAAGGTCGCTTCCCCCGTGCCGAAGCTCTGGCTGATCACGTCGCCCAGGTGGTGGTCGATCACGTAGTTCTCCGCGTTGACGATTGTCGGGAACCCGGTGACCCCGACGGTCTCGGCGGTCGCGGTCTCGACGAGGAGGATGTCGGCGCCCGGCGCGACCGCGTGCGCGTACTCGACGTCGAGCGTCGTCTCCTCGGCCCAGCCTGTCGCTGTCGGCGTGCTCGGTGTGTACGCGGGCACCGGCCCATACTGGAGGATGTTGAACGTCGGCGGCGGCGGGAGGCCGTAGGACTGGTCGAAGACGGCGAGGTCGTGGCGGATGTCCGGAGCGCCGAAGGAGTCGACCACGACGATCGTCTCCCCTCGCCCGTCGAGCCCCTGGCGGAAGAGCGCAGGCTCGTTGTACGCGGCCTCGATCTGGGGCGCCCCGTAGCAGAGGATGCCCAGGTCTGCCTTGCACAACAGCTCGGTCGGTGGCCGCGTGAACGGAACCGCGTCCAGCGTCCGGACCAACGGGTGCATGACGAGACCTCGGAGCCGGAGAGGGGTCCGCGTCGCCGACCCTGCGCCAGCCGTGCCCGCCCAGGTGAGGCCGCCGAGGAGGAATGCCGCTCCAGCCGTGGCGAGCACCAACACCCTGTGAACTCTGTGAAGACGACCCACGGCTTCTCCTCGGCCCCCTAGGTTTCTCGGCCCCCCTAGGTTGCTCGGCCTTCCTGTTTCCGAGGTCCGACGGCCGCTGGACCGTGCCGTCCATCGAGGTCCTTCGACGTCCTTAGACGCTCCACGTCTTCGACTCGACCTACAAGCCGGTCCACAGGCTCGAGAGGGCCCAAGAGACGCCACGGACCAGCATAGGGCAGCGATCGGGGGAGGTCGGCGCGTGGGGCACTGGGTCGCGTCCTCGGTGGAGCCACGGCCAGGAGGGCTCCGGCACCGTCACGGGCCCGGCATGGGAGTCCGGTATCGTTGGCGTCGTGGCCAAGACGGCGAAGAGAACGCTTCTGAAGTCGCTCGCCGCGCTCGCAGGCGTGCTCGGCACGATGGCGAGCATCTGGTGGTTCGCCCTCAAGCCTCGCCGCAGGCACGAGCAGTAGCAGGCACGGCCCGGCAGCCGCAGGCACGAGCAGTCGCAGGCACGGCACGGGCAGCTGCAGGCACGGGCAGTCGCCGGTCGGTCGGGGTCCACGTGGTGCACGGTGGCGCCGCCCAGGGCAGAATCTGTGCATGACGACCTTTGCGACGACCAACCCGGCCACCGGCGAGATCGAGAAGACCTTCGAGGCCCATACCCCGAGCGAGGTGGAAGCCAGGCTCGCACGCGCCTTGAAGGGCTTCGAGACGATGCGCAAGACGAGCTTCACCGAGCGTGCTCGGCTCATGCGCTCGGCGGCCGACCTCCTCGATGGCGAGGCTCCGGATGTGGCACGCATCCTCACCACCGAGATGGGCAAGACGTTCGCCTCCGCCAAGGCCGAGGTCGCGAAGTGCGCGCTCGGGCTCCGATGGTTCGCCGAGAACGCCGAGCGGCTGCTCGCCAACGAGTCGATCGACGACCACACCTACGTCCGCTTCGACCCGCTCGGGCCGGTTCTCGCGATCATGCCTTGGAACTTCCCGCTGTGGCAGGTGACGCGCTTCGCGGCTCCCGGCCTCATGGCGGGCAACGTCGGCGTGCTCAAGCACGCGGCCAACGTGCCGCAGTCGGCGCTCTACGTCGAGGAGCTCTTCCGGCGCGCGGGGTACCCCGAGGGCGCGTTCACGACGCTGCTCATCTCGTCGTCCGACGTCGCGCCGGTGATCGAGGACGAGCGGATCGCCGCCGTGACCCTCACGGGGAGCGAGCAGGCCGGCGCCGCGGTCGCCGGGACCGCGGGTCGGGTGCTCAAGAAGTGCGTGCTCGAGCTCGGGGGCTCGGACCCGTTCATCGTGACGAGGACGGCGGACCTCGAGCGATCCGCAGCGGTGGCCGTGACCGCGCGCGTCCAGAACAACGGTCAGTCCTGCATCGCGGCGAAGCGCTTCATCGTGGACGCAGCGGTCTACGACGAGTGGGTGGACCGTTTCACCGCGGGCATGGCCGCGCTTCGGGTCGGCGACCCGATGGACCCCGCGACCGACGTCGGCCCGCTCGTCACGGAGGCGCAGCGCAAGGAGATCGCCGCCCAGGTCGACGATGCTCGCGAGAAGGGCGCGACCATCGCCTGCGGCGGCTCGATGATCGAGGGCCCCGGGTGGTACTACGAGCCGACGGTGCTGCTCGACGTCACCACCGACATGCGCGTGCTGCGGGAAGAGGTGTTCGGCCCGGTCGCCACGGTCGAGCGGTACACGGACCTCGACGAGGCGATCCGCATCGCCAACCGCACGCAGTACGGCCTCGGCTCGAGCATCTGGACGCGAGACGCCGCCGACCGCGATCGCCTCGTGGCTGGCATCGAGGCGGGGCAGGTCTTCGTGAACACCATGGTCGCCTCCTCCCCGGAGCTGCCATTCGGCGGGATCAAGCGGTCCGGGTACGGCCGGGAGCTGAGCGGGATGGGGATCAAGGAGTTCTGCAACGCGAAGTCCGTGCGCGAAGATCCCGGTGCTTCCGTGCCGACGACTGCCGACGCAGCCGATTGACCGACCCGGCCATCCGCGTCGCAGAGATCGGTCCCGTCCCAGAGGTCGCTCCGTCGAAGGGGCCGGTCCCGTTGGGAGCTCTGTCCTTCGCTATTGGCCAGCTGTGACCATCTCCATCTCGACGGGGCGCACGCGGAACGAGACCCTGTCGACTTCGATCCCGTCGAGCCAGAACGAGAAGTAGTACGGCCCCACGTCGTCGAGCGGCTTGCCGTACAGAGGGAACACGACCGGCATCACCAGATCCGAGCCCGGAGGCAGCTCGGCGGGCCGGCCGAAATGGAAGGCGGTCCTGATCATCCCCCTCTCACCCTCCGGCAGGTGGTCCTGAGGCCGGTAGTTGATCGGCACCCGACGCGGCCGGGGACCATCGAAGATCAGCTCCACGTGCAGCTCGTGCTGCTGGTCCGTCGCGTGCCAGGGAATCTGCAGGACCACCGCCAGCGCGACGTGCACGGGGTACGGGGGCTCACCGACCACTGCGATGTCGGTGACGTTCCCCCCACAGACGTACAGCTTGGTCCCGATCGCCTCCGCGTACTCGCAGATCAGCGCCTTGGCGGTCATCTCTCCGGGTCCCGGCATGGTCATCTCTCCGATCTCGCGTGGTAGCCGTTCGGAGGATCCGATCGCTGCCGTGCGCAAGGCTACGGGACGCTCGCAGGACGGCTCACGTACCCCTTAGGAGATCCGTCTCCCCGAAGGGGATACCGTGGGTTCCGGGTCGGCGACACCGTTTGACCCGCTGCGGGCGATCCGGTGTCGCTCGGCTGTTCGGAGGATTCGTAGCAACGGGACGAAGGGTCACGATGGTTCCAACGCCCACAGAGGGCCACACGCCCACAGAGGGCCACACGCCCACAGAGGGCCACACGCCCACAGAGGGCCACACGCCCACAGAGGGACGCCGGCCCACAGAGGGACGCAGGCCCACAGAGGGACGCAGGCCCACCAGGAGCCACCGGCCCACCGGGAGCCACAGGCCCACCGGGAGCCACAGGCCCACCGGGAGCCACAGGCCCACCGATGGTCCGCCCCTCACCTACCTGGACCATGCGGCCTCGGCTCCCGTGCGCGACGAGGTGGTCGAGGCCATGGCCCCGTTCGCGGCCGAGATCTTCGGCCATCCCTCGGGCCATCATCGCCAGGCGCGTGCGGCGCGCAAGGCCTTGGAGGATGCACGAGACCAGGTCGCCGAGCTGCTCGGGGCGGTGCCGGGCGAGATCGTCTTCACCTCCGGCGGGACCGAGGCGGACGATCTCGCCGTGCTCGGGGTCCTCGCCGCGGCCGCCCGCCGCCGGCCCGACCGCGAGACGGTGGTGCTCAGCTCGGCGGTCGAGCACGCGGCCGTGCTGGAGGCCTGCCGCGTAGCGGCGGCGAGGTTCCCCGCAGTGCGGCACGAGCGCGTCGGCGTCGATGCCCGCGGCGTCCTCGATCTCGAGCGGCTCGCCGAGGCCCTCTCGGAGGAGGCCCTCTCGGAGGAGGCCCTCCCGGAGGAGGCCCTCTCGGAGGGCGCCCCAGGCAGGCACGTGGCGCTCGTGACGGTCATGCTCGCCAACAACGAAGTGGGCACCGTGCAGCCACTCGCCGACGTGGTGGACCTCGTGCGCAGGCTCGCGCCCGGTGCCGTCGTGCATACCGACGCGGTGCAGGCGGCGGCCTGGCTCGACGTCGCGCGCGGCGCTCCGGGGGTCGACCTGGTGTCGGTGTCGGCGCATAAGCTCGGCGGGCCGAAGGGCGCTGGCGCGCTGGTGGTGCGCGAGGGAGTGGAGCTCGAGCCGCTCCTCGTGGGAGGCGGCCAGGAGCGCGAGCGCAGAGCCGGCACGAACG
>JAJYMD010000001.1 GCA_021787255.1 Actinomycetes bacterium
TCCAAGGAACGGTCAACGGGATGGGCGAGCGGGCCGGCAACGCGGTGATCGGCGAGGTCGCGATGGCTCTGGAAGCCCTCTACGGAGTCTCGACGAGGCTCCGCTTCGGGCACCTTCGCGAGGTGTCGAAGCTCGTCCAGGACCGCTCGGGGTACACGCTCGATCCGTGGAAGCCGATCACCGGCCGGGACATCTTCACGCGGGAGAGCGGCGCAGTCGCGAGCCAGTTCGACGACCCTTCCGCGATCGAGCCCTACGCCGCGGAGCTCGTCGGCGCGAAGCTGCGGGCGGTCCTCGGCAAGAAGAGCGGCCTGGACTCGATCCGGGTGAAGGCCGCCGAGCTCGGGATCGAGGTCGATCGGGACCGCTGGCCGGCGCTCCTCGCCGAGATCAAGCGCCTCGGGTCAGAGCGGCACGGGCTCGTGAGCGACGACGAGCTCCGCGCGCTCGTGGCGAGCAATGTCGGCATCGGCTGATGCTCGCCGGCTTGCCGGCGAGCATCGCGTCAGGTCGGGCGAGCCACCGGGACGAAGCCGTCCTGTGCCAGGGCGACCTCGTCCCCGACCTGCGCGTCACCCTCGACGCGCGCGACTGCCAGGGGACCGAGCGGGAGGCGCACCAGACCCACCCGGACCCCATTCCTTGCAGTAGTAGTGCAATCCTCGAGGATCCCGGTCTCCACGGGCTCGAAGCTCCACGTGCTCCCTGCACAGGACGGGCACAGCAGCAGCGCCGGGAACGTCGGCTCTCCGCAGGCCGCGCACACTGGCATCGACAGGCTCATGGTCCCTCCAGGACGACCGCGTTCGCGCAGCCTCCGTAGCGGTACAGCACCATTCCGTAGCCGCTCACGACCGCTAGCCGGGCGTTGTCCACCTGGCGTTCGCCCGCGTGCCCCCTCAGCTGGGTGACGACTTCCACCAGTCCGATCATCCCACCCGCGCAGCCCGCCTGCCCAGCCGACAGCTGCCCGCCCGAGGTGTTCAGGGGAAAGCGCTCCTCTTCGACGCGACGACGCAGGAAGCCCGGGATGTCCCCGTCCGGCACGAAACCGAGGTCGACCAGCTGGGTGACGGCCATCGCCGGATAGTCGTCGTACACCGAGACGACGTCGACATCTTCGGGACCGACCCCCGCGTCTCGCCAGAGGTCCTCGGCGATCTCGGCGAGCCCGGTCCGGAGCCCGTCCCCCCTCTGGCCGTCGTAGTTGTAGGAGGCCCGCAGCGCACGGACCTTCACGCCGCGCCCAGCAGCGGACACCACCAGCGCGTCGGCGCCGCTCACGACCGGGACGCAGTCGAGCCGGTGCAGCGGCTCCGCCACGACCGGCGCCTCGAGGTACTCCTCGATCGTGAGGGGGCTGCGGTACACCGCTCCGGGGTTCATGGACGCCCATCTGCGCTGGGCGACGACGAGGCGGCCGTAGTCCTCGCGCGTGAGGCCGCGCTGGTCCATCTGCCTCCTCGTGATCATCGCGAACAGGGGGTTCGGGCCACCGGTGGGGATCGGGGCCAGGTACCGCTCGGTGACGCGGTTGTAGCGGTCGACCATCTGCTGGAACCCTCCAGCGTCGAAGTGGTCGCCGGAGACGAGCACGATCGTCGTCGCGTCGCCCGACTCGATGGCGCGCATCGCGTGCTGCAGGAGCTGGATGCCCGACACCCCTCCGTTGCCGTCGTCCATGAGCCAGCGCGCGCGCACCCCGATCTTCCAGGCGAGGTCGATCGCTCGATCCGGCGGGAGCAAGAACGACGCGACTCCAAGCCCGTCCACCGAGCTGCGGTCCAGCCCCGCGTCGGCGAGGACCCGGACGAAGGCGTCCGCGAGGAGCGACTCGGTCGTCACGTCGCCTGCCGGATGCCTCGTGTAGGGCACCTCTGCAGCTCCGACGATGCGCGCCTGGGGTCGGTCGGTCAGCACGTCTCGCGCCATCTCGCGCTCACCTGCCGGTGAAGCGAGCGGGGCGCTTCTGCCGGAAGGCTTCGAAGCCTTCGCGGATGTCCTCGCTTCGGAGGAGCTCGAACACGGCGTCGCCCTCCCTCTGGAGCCCGGTCGCGAGCTCCCGTCCCCAGCACTCGTAGACGAGGCGCTTCATCGAGCCGATGGCCCTGGTCGGTCCGGAGGCCAGCGTCGCCGCCACCTCCGTGGCCCGCGCGATCACCTGGTCATCGGGGACCACCTCGTTGACCAGGCCGTAGCGGAGCGCGTCCTCGGCCCCGAGACGTGTCCCCGTCGCCATGAGCCAGAAGGCGCGGGCGGTGCCGACGAGGCGGGTGAGCCGCTGGGTGCCGCCTGCCCCCGGGAACAAGCCGAGGGCGGCCTCCGGGAAGCCGAACAGCGCCCCTTGGCCCATGATCCGCACGTCGCAGGCGAGCGCGAGCTCCGCTCCTCCGCCGAGGGCGAACCGTTCGATCGCGCAGACCACCGGCTTCTCGAGACGCTCGAGCGCGTCCTCTGCTTCGACCTCGCGTCGCATCTTGCGGTACGTCTGGCGAGAGTGGTCGCTCATGATCTCGATGTCCGCGCCGGCGCAGAACCTGCCGTTGCTGCCTCTCACGAGAACGGCGCGGACCGCGGGGTCCACCGCGATCTCGTCGATCGCCCGAAGCAGGTCGTCGATGAGCTCCGGGGTCATGGCGTTCACCGGAGGATGGTCGAGCCACAGCGTCGCGACGCCGTTGTCGGCGCGCTCGACGTGCACCACGCTCGTGTTCGTAGAAGCCAATCCAAGAACCCCCTCTCGGGCTCGAGCACACTCGGAAGCTCGCCTGGGACCCCTCGAAGGTCACCAGAGGATCACCGCGCGTCCTTTGGATCCTCCGCCCTGCAGCCGTCCCAGCGCGGCGAGGAAGTTTCGCGCTTCGACGACGTCGGTCGCCACTTTCAGCTCGCCTGCGGCGAACTGGTCCACCAGGCGGGACTCGAGCTCGCGCGCAGGCCGCCGTCGCATCATGTTGAGCGGCAGGAGCGGCACGTCTCGAGCGAGGAAGTCCGGGATCGTCAGGCACACCTCCTGGCCCGCCGTGTAGCCGATGACCACGGCGCGACCCCCCGCCCGGACGGCCTCGATGCGCCCGGGCAGCAGCGGCCCCCCGACGGTGTCCACGAGAAGGTCCAGCGGCGGCTCGACCTTGGCGTCGTCGACCAGGACCTCGACGCCCGGAGGGAGGTCGCGAGCCCGTTCCTTCGAGCGGACCCAGGCGACGACGTCGTCGATCCCGTGGCGGATGGCCAGCTGCACGACCAGCGAGCCGACTGCGCCGGTGGCACCCGAGACCCCGAGACGTTCCCCGGCGTGCGCGTCGCCCACGTCGAAGAGCCCGACCCACGCGGTCAGCGCGACCGATCCGCATGCCGCCGCGACGTCGGGACGGAGCGATCGGGGCACCGCGAGCACGGCGCGTGCGGGCGCCACGACGTACTGGGCCCAGGTCCCCGGCCGGCTCGCCCCGAGCCCGCCTCCGTAGAGGCGCACCGGGGAGCCTGGTGCGACAGCGTCGAGCGCCACGCCCTCTCCGAGGCGCGCGACCAGGCCGGCGCCCTCGAGGCCCGGGGTGTAGGGCAGCGCCGGGCGAACGGCGAACTCACCTCCGGCGACGGTGAGATCGTGGTGGCTGACGACGCTCGCCACCATCTTGACCAGCACCTCGCCGTCGCCGACCTGGGGTACTGGGAGCTGGTCCACCTGGGGGGGCGCTCCGAAGCGGTGGACGCGCACGGCCGTCATCTCACCGGGGAGCTCCCGCGGCAGCGCGACGCTCGCCCAAGGGTCCGAGGGCACGGATGCTTCGTCCAGTCGCATTCGGTCGTTCCCGCCCGTCCTAGTTCCTCGTGCCTAGTAGGAGCGCGGCATGCCGAGGTCGTGCTGGGCCAGGTAATTCAGCGTCATCTCGTCGGAGACCGGGGAGATCCGGTAGAGGCGGAGGTTGCGCCAGTGGCGCTCGACGCCCGACTCCGAGATGTAGCCGGCTCCACCCAGCGTCTGGATGGCGGCGTCCGCGGCAGCGAGCGCCGCGTGAGCCGCCGCGTACTTCGCCATGGCAGCCGACACGCCGCAGTCGCGGCCCAGGTCGTAGCGCCACGCAGCCTCGTACACCTGCAGACGCGCCGTCGCCAGGCTCACTCGCGCCTCGGCCAGGGGGAACTGCAACCCCTGGTGCGCGGCGATCGGCTTGCCCCAGACCTGCCGACCCATCGCGTAGTCGACGGCTCTCTTGAGGGCCAAGGTCCCCGTGCCGACGGCGCTCGCCGCCAGGATGATCCGCTCGGGGTTCAACACGTCGTAGAGAGCCCTCCACGCCCCGCCTTCCTCCCCCACGATGCTGTCCGCCGGCACCGGGTAGTCGGTGAAGAAGACGGCGTTCGAGTCCATGAAGTTGTTGCCCATCTTGCGGAACGGTTTGGCTTCGACGGCAGGGCTCGGCAGGTCGCCGAGCAGCAGCGAGATGCCGCTCGTCCGGCGCTCGGGGTCGTAGGGGGAGGTCCGCGCCATCACGACGATCCGGTTCGCGCTGGCGATCAGCGAGATGAACATCTTCTGACCGTTGATCAGGTACGTGTCGCCCGATCGCGTCGCAGACGTCCGGATCGTCGTGATGTTCGAGCCCGAGTCGGGTTCGGTGAACGCTCCGGCCCACAGGTCACCGGTCGCCAGGCCCGGCAAGTAGGCCTCCTGCTGCTCCTTGCTCCCGTGGCGCGTCAGCAGGCATCCGCCGAAGACCGGCCCGCTCACGAACAGCGAGCCCCCCTCCATGCCCGCGCCGCCCTCGGCGAGCGCCTCCACCGCGATCGCCATGTCGAGCAGTCCCTTGCCGCTGCCGCCGTACTGCTCGGGGATGGAGACGCCGAGCAGCTCGGACTCGACCAGCGACCCCCAGAACTCACGGGGGAAGTGGTGGTCCTCGTCGACTTCCTGCCAGTACTTGTCATCGACGCGTCGGGCGACGTCCAAGGCGAGCTCACGAAGGGCAACCTGGTCGTCGTCGTAGTCGAAGTCCATCCGACAAGCTCCTCTCGCCGAGCTGCTCACCAATCCAGCCAGTTTCCCGCACGTTCGAGCTCTGCAGCCAACCGGTACAGGGTCCGCTCTCGGTACGGGCCGCCGACCAGCATGACTCCGACTGGCAGGCCGTCGACGGTCCCGCAGGGTACCGACAGCGCCGGGTGACCGGTGCAGTTGAACGGCGCGGTGTTGACGGTCTGATCGGTCTCGAGGTGCGGGGGAGCCGCGCCAGCGCCACCGGGCTCCCCGACGGTCCGCGGACGGGGACCGGTGCGGACAGAGGGGATCGGACGGGCGGTGAAGGGCACGGTCGGGAGCGCGAGCGCGTCCAGGTCCCGCAGCGCCTCGTCGTAGGCTGCGGCGAGCTGCCGGGCGAGGTTCTGCGCCTTGTGGTAATAGCGACCTCCGAACGAGGTGCGAAGGATCTCGCCCGCGACCATCGAGATCCGTATCGGCTCGGGCAGCTCCTCCGGGTTGCGTCGCCATGCCGCCTGCCGGCGGGCGAGGCTGTCCAGGTGCAATCCCTTCCAGTTGGTCCCGACGCCGTCTCCGAGCATCATCATCTCGAGGCTGCCTTGGAGCACGATCGCCGCCCAGATGGCACCGCCGAGCCCGTGCATCGGCACCGACACCGCCCGGAGCAGCACGCCGCGGCTCTCCAGGGTGCCGAGCGCGGCGCGCACCTTCTCTTCCACCCGGGGATCTGCGCTCGGCAGGCCGAACCCTTCCGCCAGGACCCCGATCCGCAGGCCCTCGGCCGGCTCTTCGACTGCGTCGGCGTAGGAGTCCGCCGTGACCGCGCCCTGGCGCGGGTCCAGCCCGTCCGCCCCGGCGAGCACCTCGAGCACCAAGGCGTTGTCGTGCACCGTCGCCGTGATCGGCCCGACGTGGTCGAGCGTCTGCTCGACGGGGAACACCCCCGTGTACGGCACGAGGCCCCAGGTGGGCTTCATCCCGTACGCGCCGCACCAGGCCGCGGGGATCCGGATCGAGCCCCCCTGGTCCCCCCCGATCGCGATGTCGACCTCGCCTGCCGCGACCACGGCGGCGGACCCCGAGGAGGAGCCGCCGGCCGAGTAGCCGCGGCGGCGAGGGTTGAGGGTCGGCCCGGTGGCGTTCGTGTCGCTCTCGCCAGAGAAGCAGAGGTACTCGCAGTTGGTCTTGCCCACCAGCTCGGCTCCGGCATCGAGGAGCCGGGTGACGATGGTGGCGTCGACCTCAGGGACATAGCCCTCCAGGTACGAGGCTCCGTTCATGAGCGGGACCCCGGCGACGCACACCGTGTCCTTCACGGCCACCCGTCGCCCGGCGAGCGGTCCCTCGGCGCTGCCACGTATCGACGTCTTGCGGTACCAGGCGTGGAGGGGATCCTCACCGGGCCCGGGCCGGTAGCCGGGGGTGCGTGGATAGCGCACCGTCGGGAGGTGGTCGGCCACCTGGTCCAGGACGCGCACCGACTCGACCAGCGCGGCCACGCCGGGCGCCATGCGCTCGACTGTCGAGGCCCCGGCCCCGAGCCCGATGCGGCGGGCGGCCTCGCCGACCGAGGCGTCGCTCACCCGTTGCATGCGCGTCTCGCGTGCGAGCAGGGTCGGCCGGTCATCGCCGTCGGTGCTCCCAGACCTCTGGGTTCGCGAGGTGCGCAGGTCTGGTCCCGCCGAGCACGTCGGCCACGGCTGACGCCGCACGCTCTTGGAGCATGGAGATCGCCTCCTTCGAGTAGGCAGCGACGTGGGGCGTGACCACGACGTTCGGCAGGCGGAGCAGCTCGTCGTCGGCGGAGGGGGGCTCCTTCTCCAAGACGTCGAGGCCGGCGCCACCGAGGCGTCCGTCCCGCAGCGCAGCCGTGAGGTGTACCTGGTCGATGAGGGCCCCCCGGCCCGTGTTGACCACGATCGCGCCCGGCTTCATGCGGGCGATCTCGCCTTCACCGA
>JAJYMD010000060.1 GCA_021787255.1 Actinomycetes bacterium
GGTCGAGCGTCGGCGGGGGCGGGGGACTGGGCGGCCACCGAGCGGCGCGGGGCGGCGGCATCGATCGCCTTCGACGACGAGGCCGCCGCGGAGTGCGCACGCGGCCATCTCGACATGGCCGGTCCGGTCACGGTCTCCGAGCTCGTCTCGGTGGGCCCTCTTCCTGCGGGCGCGCCGCTCGGGGCGCCGCTCAGCGAGGGGAGGGCCCGCAGCGCGCTCGCGCGCCTCGAGGCGTCGGGTGCTGCCCTGCAGCTGCCCGACGGGCGTTGGTGCGCGCGCCACCTCCTCGTCCGCGTCTACCAGGCGAGCCGGGCGAGCCGTCGGCGCGTGGTGCGTCCGGCGAGCGTCGGCGACTTCCTGCGAACGCTCACCCGCTGGCAGCACGTGGCACCCGGCACGCGAGCGGAGGGACGAGCAGGCCTCCTCGCCGTGATCGGGCAGCTGCAGGGGATCGAGGCGCCCGCCGGCGACTGGGAGAGCGAGATCCTCGCGGCACGGGTCAGCGGCTACGACCCGCGCTGGCTCGACGAGCTGTGCCTTGCAGGCGAGGTCGCCTGGGGCCGGCTCACGCCCCGGGCAGACGCCGCCGCAGTGAGCCTGCAGGGCCTGCAGGGCGCGGAGCTTGCCGACGACTGTGTGCCGGAGGCCGCGGATGCGGTGGAGGCCGCTGGGGGGCGCGGCTCCGCGGTGCCTTCGCCGGCGACGCCGCTCGCGATCGTGCTGCGTGAGGACCTCGGGTGGCAGCTCGCGGCGGTTCGGGCAGGGGAGGCCGCCCCGGTGCCTCGTGGCGGACCGGCGGCGGACCTGCTCGCGGTGCTCCGGCGGGATGGCGCGTGCTTCCGGTCGGAGCTGACGGCGTCGACGCGGCGGCTCCCGGCGGAGGTGGACGAGGGGCTCTGGGACCTGGTCGCCCGCGGCCTTCTGACCGCGGACGCCTTCTCGGCGGTGCGGACGCTCCTCTCGGCGCGGCGCCGTCGTGCCCGACAACGTCACCGGAGCGCGGCCCGCCTCGCCCTGGTGGCCCGCCGTGCGCCGGTGGGGTCGGGGGTCGGCGAAGGCCGCTGGTCGCTGCTGCCTTCGGGTGTCGACGCGGGCGGCCGGCAGGACCGCAGCGGTCCACATGAGGCCGAGGGTCCTGCGCTAGCCGACGAGCTCGCGGAAGCGGTCGCCCGCCAGCTGCTCGTGCGCTGGGGGGTCGTCGCGTGGGAGCTCTGGGCGCGCGAGTCCTACCGCCTCCCATGGCGAGACGTGGTCCGCGCGTTGCGGCGGCTCGAGGCACGCGGACAGTGCCTCGGAGGCCGCTTCGTCGCCGGGCTCTCGGGCGAGCAGTACGCACTCGAGGAGGCGGCGGAGCTGCTCGCCCAGGTCCGCGATCGCCACGACGACGATGCGTTCTCGCTCACGGCGTCGGACCCGTTGAACCTGACCGGCTTCGTGGTCCCCGGGCCGAGAGTCCCTGCAAGTCGCCGCCGCCAGCTCCAGTACCGCGACGGCACGCTGCTCGAAGAGCGGCTCGCGCCGTGACTCGTGTCGTGACCCGCGCCCGCAGCCGCACGTCCTGACGCGGCCGACTCTACGTCGGGGACGTCGGCAGAGCTGGCTCGCTCGTGGCGGCGGCTCCGTCCGCGCCGGGGAGCGAGCTGCGCGCAGGAACGTCGGCGGGCGCTTCCGCGGGCTTTTCGGGCTCGTCAGGCCTGCCGGGGCCGGGACCTGCCGGGGGTGGTGGCCCGGCCGAGAGGGGTGGGCCGGCGCCGTCACGCGCGCCGACCTCGGCGGGCGCCGACGGGGCAGCTCCGTCCCCCTCCAGTGTCGCCCCGCCTGGCGCGCCGCGTATCGCCCCGCGTGGCGCGCCGCGTATCGCCCCGCGTGGCGCGCCGCGTATCGCCCCGCGTGGCGCCGGCGTTCCCCGCGCGGGACGTGCGAACTGGGTCTGCGCAGCGCCGAGCGCCTCGGCACGGCGCTGCACCTGGGCGACCGTCGCTTCGAGCTCCCGCCACGCCTTCCCGCGCAGCACGCCGAGCCTCCTGGGCAGCACCTCGCGGAGCTGCGCGGACGTCTGGCGGTAGCGCTCGGCGATCCCGCCCATGACGAAGACGGTCGCCGGCGGGAGCGCCCTGCCCGGTGGCGGCGTCTCGGTCGCCATCGAGAACAGGCGCGACGAGGCGACCTCGGCATCCTGCATGCGGCCGAGCTGATCCTGGAGGCGCGTCAGCTTCGTCACGAAGCGTTGCGCTGGCCGACCGTAGAGCGGAGAGGCGAACTCGAGGCAGTAGCGGAGGCGCTTCCCCCGGATGCGCACGCGGTGGAAGTCGTGCGCGATCCCCGAGCGGCGCGCGCGCCGGGCCGCGGCGACCGTGGCGCGGTGGCGCTCTTCGAGCAGCGGCGGCACCGCGATCGCCGCGGGGATCCGCGCCCCCGGGACACGCCTGCTCGGCCCCTGGCGGGCGAGTGCGAGGAGCGCTGCGGTGAGCCGCTCCCAACGCGCCGAGTCCAACGCGTCGAGCAGCTTCCTGCGCGCCTCGTCACGCTCGGCCTCGAGCAGCGCCTGGAGATGGGCGAGCGCCGTGCCGTGGTCCGCGCCCGTCCACTCCTTCGACCATTGGGACATCTGGGGGATGCCCTCGAGCTGGACGTCGAGGTCGCGCACCTGGCCGAGCTCCGCGGCGATCCAGCGCAGCTCCTCGCGCACGGCAACGGCGCGAGAGGGGAGCGCCGACGAGAAGACGTCCATCGCGGCACGAAGCCGACGCGTCGCGACGCGCATGTCGTGGAGCTCCTCCGGGTCCTCGCCGAGGCGCGCACCGGGCTCGCGCGCGAAGAGCTCACGAAGCTGACTGCGGATGACCGCGTACGCGATGTCGCCCAGCGTCGCGTCGGAGGGGATGTCGGTGGGTCCCACGTCCGGAGGGCCCGGGACCGAGAGACCCGCGGCGAGCAGACCTGCCTCGAATTTCGAGAGCACCGCCGGGCTCAACCCGGCCGACTCGCGCAGGTCCCGGACGACGGGCGCGAGGGCGTCGAGCCACCCGGGCGCGACTTCCACCTCTACGCGCCGCAGGCGAGCGGGCGCCTGGTGCGGTCCCAACGCGATCGTGGTCTCGTCGAGCGCGACCTCTGCGACCTCGGCGCCCGCTGCGCGAAGCGAGAAGGGCAGGCGGCGCGTCCGGACCTCGAGCACCTGCACGAGCGGACGCCGCCCCGCGACCGCATGGACGCGCCGGCCGACGGGTCCCTTTGGGCCCAGGGACGCCGGCCCGGACGCCGGCCCGAGGGACGCCGGCCCGGACGCCGGCCCGAGGGAGGCCGGTCCGGCGTCCGAGGGCAGTTCCTCGGTGAGCTCGAGGCGCTCTCGGAGCCCCGGGGGATCTTGGGGGCGCGCCTGCTTCAGGGCCTTCATCGTCACCTCGACCGCACGACCGCGTCGGCGCGTCCGCAGCACGAACCCCGCCCGAGCGATGCGCCAGTCTGCCGTGTCCATGTAGCGATCCACGAGGCGACGTGCCGGCTTTGCGAGCGCGGTGAGCGGTGGGAGCTCGGCGTACGCGCGGGAAGGCAGCGCCGCGAGCCACCGCTCGACGGGTCGCAGGTCGAGCGCGTCGAACTGCCACTCGACCTCGGTGGTCTCCTCGCCCTTTCCCGCCGCCGCTCGGTCCGCCTGCTCCGCCGTGGCGCCCACCGTGTCCTCGTCGCCCATCTGGGGCCGAGGCTACTTCGGCGACCGTCGGAGGCGCATCGGGACCCCCCAAGGCGCATCGAGACTCCCCCGAAGGTCTGGGGTTCCCGGGGATGCCCGGTTCGCGTCGGGTCGGCCGCTACGCTCCCGAGCGATGGGTCAGGGCGCGTCGGCAACGGTCGTGGACGAGCCGGGGGAGGCGATCGTCCACGCCGCGGGCGGCACGATCGTCCGGCGCGCTCCCGACGGCGGGATGCAGCTTGCGATCGTCCATCGCCCGGAGCGGCGCGACTGGTCGTTCCCGAAGGGCAAGCTCGAGCCGGGTGAGACCTTCGAGGGATGCGCGGTGCGCGAGGTCCTCGAGGAGACCGGGCTCACCTGCCGCCTCGGCTCGTTCGTCGGGCACACCGAGTACCGCGATCGCAAGGGCCGGCCGAAGGTCGTCGCGTACTGGGTCATGGAGCCGGAGTCGGGCGAGTTCGCGCCCGGGAGCGAGGTCGACGAGCTGCGTTGGGTCGACCTCGCCGGGGCCGCTGACCTGCTCAGCTACGAAAGGGACCGGGAGCTGCTGGTCGCCGTCGGCGCGGCGGCCCGCGAGCTGTTCGCCGACCGGGTGGAGGAGCCCTCCCGCTTCGGCAGTGCTCGGCCAGCACCGGCATAGGCGGACCAGTGTGCGGGCGGATCGCGCAGAGCGACCCGAGCCGGTACGCGACGCGCCTGAAGGCGCTCGTCGACCCCGAGCTCGAGTGGCGCCCGAGCTGGAACATCGGCCCGACCGCGCCCGTCCTCGGGGTGCGCGAGCACGACGGTGAACGCGTGCTCTCGGCATTTGTGTGGGGGCTTCTGCCGGGATGGTGCGACGACCTGAAGCTGGCGGCGCGTGCCTTCAACGCGCGTGTGGAGACGGTGGCGACGAAGCCGATGTTCCGCCAGGCGTTCCGGCGCCGCCGGTTGCTCGTGCCGGTGGACGGTTTCTACGAGTGGGCTGCGGTACCGGGCTCGTCTCGCAAGCAGCCCTACTTCTTCGAGCGCGCGGACGGTGATCCCGTCGTGCTGGCCGGGCTTTGGGAGTACTGGGCCCGCGACGACGACCGGCGGCTGACCGCGACGGTGCTCACCTCGAACGCCGGGCCGGACATGACGGTGCACGATCGCCAGCCCGTCGTGCTCGAGCCCGAGGACTGGGCGCGCTGGCTCGATCCGGGGCTCGACGACGGCCTGCTTCGGGCGCTGTTCGAGCCGAGAGGCGGCGTCCTCGTGCACCATCCCGTCTCCGTGGACGTGAGCTCCATGCGCAACGACGGCCAGTACCTGGTGGAGGCGGTCGCGGCGATGCCGGGTGCCCCGGCCTAGCTCGGCCGAGCGCCGGCTTGGCTTCCGCTCCGGCGTTCGCCAGGGCGGGGCGGGAGCGGTGGCGGCGTGCGCGACGGGCGCGTGGCGACATCGGGAGGCAGTGCGGCAGGCGTGCGGGAGAGCGCCTCGAGCACGAGGTCGATCGCGCGCTCCAGCTGGGGGTCCCGGCCCGCTCCCCAGTCCTGCGGCGCCCTGGGCACCGCGAAGTCGGGGTCGACGCCGCGGTTCTCGATGCTCCATCCGATGTCGGTGAACCAGAAGGAGTAGCGCGGCTGGGTCACGCTCGTCCCGTCGACGAGCGTGTAGCGGCTGTCGATCCCGATGACGCCTCCCCACGTGCGCATGCCGACGATCGGCCCGAGCCGGAGCTGACGGAACCCTGCGGTCACGATGTCGCCGTCCGAGCCCGCCTGCTCGTTCGTGACCAGGACGCGCGGGCCGCGCGGCGCGTTCGGCGGATAGGTCGTCGGGCCCATGTGACGGGCTACGTCCCACGCGCGCACCGTCCGGCCGAGCGTCTCGAGCACGAGCGACGACGTGTGCCCGCCGCGGTTGTCCCGCACATCGACGATGAGCCCCTCGCGCGCGACTTCGAGGCGCAGGTCTCGATGGAGCTCCGCCCACCCGGTCGCGACCATGTCGGGGATGTGGACGTAGCCGACGCGCCCGTCGGTCGCTGCGTGCACCTGCTCCCGGCGCTCGGCCACCCATCGCTGGTAGCGCAACGGGCGCTCGTCGCCGAGGGGTTCGACGACCACCTCGCGCGTCGAACCTGCAGCGCCACGCACCGTGAGCTCGACCGGTTTCTCCGCAGCGCCGACGAGGTTGGCGGCCGGACCGAAGACGGGGTCGACCGGCTTGCCGTCCACGGCCACGATCGCGTCGCCCGGCGCGATCCCTGCTCCGGGTGCGAGCAGAGGCGCCCGTGCGCTCAGCACGGAAGACTCGCCAGGCAGGATCCGCGCGATGCGCCAGGTCCCGTCGTCGCCCCGTTCGAAGTCGGCGCCGAGCAGGCCGAGCGCGCGTTCCTCCTCGACGGGCCGGGCGGGCGGCGTCTCGTACGCGTGCGACGTGCCGAGCTCGCCCTGCACCTCCCACATGAGCTCGGAGAGATCGTCTCTGGTGGCGATCCGGTCGAGCAGCGGCCGGTAGCGCGCGACCACGCCGTCCCAGTCGACGCCGGCCATGTCGGCCACCCAGAAGTGGTCGCGCATGAGCCGGGCCGCTTCGTCGTACATCTGCGCCCACTCGCGTGGCGGGTCCACCTCGATCCGGACGCGGCCGAGGTCGATGTCGACGACCTCCGGGCTCGGGTCTCCGTGCGGGGATGTCTCCACCCGGTGGTCCGCCGGCAGCGCTCGGAGCTGCCCGCCGTCGCGCACGACGATGGTCTTGCCGTCCCCGCTCACCTCGTACGAGTCGAGCGCGTCGACGAGGTGCGATTCGTGCCCGTGCTCGAGGTCGAACCTGACGAGCCACGCACGCGCCGCCTTCGCGCCGACGCCCGCGCGCCCTTCGCCGAGAACGCCCTCGATCGGCTCGGACAGCCACAGGAAGCCGTCATGGACGGCCCGCAGGTGCGAGTAGCGCCCGGCGGCGACCGGGAACGGGACGACGCGATCGGTGAGCCCGTCGGGCTCGATGCGCACCTGCGGCACCGGCTCCTGACCGCCGCCGCGCTCCTCCCCGCGGGTCTTGCCGTCCTCGCCGCCGTCGCCCTCGCGAACCTCCGCTCGGTCACCCTCCCGGCTGCCCTCCCCGTCCTCGCCGCCGTCGCCCTCGCGAACCTCCGCTCGGTCACCCTCCCGGCTGCCCTCCCCGGCCTCGTGACGATCCTCGTCCTCGCCGCGTCCCCCGGTCTTCTCGGCGCCAC
>JAJYMD010000064.1 GCA_021787255.1 Actinomycetes bacterium
GGGCGAGCATCGCCGCCCCTTTGGCCATGCCGCCGACCGTGCAGCGCCCCCCGCCCGCCGCGACCTGCGCGACCGCCACCTTGCGGACGGTGTCCGTCGTCAAGATCGCGTCCGCCGCGGCCCGGCCGGCATCCTCGCCCACCGCCCGTGCCGCCACGACGGGGCCGACTGCGCCGAGCACCTCGGAGGGGAACGGGACGCCGATGAGCCCGGTCTGGCAGACGAGCACCTCGTGGGGCGCGGCCCCCACCCCGGCCGCGACGAGCTCGCACAGCCGACGGGCCACGCCGATCCCCCCCGGTCCGGTCGCCGCGTTCGCGTTCCCGGAGGTGAGGACCGTCGCCGCGGCGCGCCCCGCGCTCTTCGCCAGGTGGTCGCGGCTCACCTGCACCGGTGCCGCCGCAGCCAGGTTCGTCGTGAAGACCGCAGCCGTCGGCACCGCGCGGCCGTCGGCGGTCGCGACGACGGCGAGGTCCGGCGCGCCCGCCGGCTTGATGCCGACCGCTCCCCCGGCCGCGACGAACCCCCTGGGCGCGGTGACGCTCACGGGTACACCGCCGCGAGCGGGAGCCCCGCGGCCTCGTCGAGACCGAGCACGAGGTTGGCGCACTGCACCGCCTGACCGGCCGCTCCCTTCACCAGATTGTCCAGGGCGCACAAGGCGACGAGCCAACCGGTTCGCTCGTCCACCCGTGCGCTCACGTGCGCCGTGTTCGAGCCGCTCGCCTGCTTCGTGGACGGCGGGTCCTCGGTCACGATGACGAACGGCTCCCCCGAGTACGCCTCGTCGAGGAGCTCCATCGCCTCCGAGGACGTGAGGCCTCGCGCCGGTCGCGCGTAGCACGTCGCGAGGAGCCCCCTCGTCATCGGGACCAGGTGCGGGGTGAACAGTGCCCGGTGACCGAGCAGCTGCTCGATCTCGGGGGTGTGGCGGTGCGTGAGCAGGCTGTAGGCGCCGAAGTCCTCGTCGACCGCGCTGAACTGCAGCCGCTCGCTCGTGGTGCGGCCCGCGCCCGAGACGCCGCTCGCGGCGTCCACGATCACGTCGCCGTCGAGGAGACCGGCCCTGGCGAAGGGCGCGAGCGCGAGCGCCGCCGCGGTCGGATAGCAGCCTGCTGCCGCGACCAGGCGCGCGCCGCAGAGCTCTTCGCGGAAGAGCTCGGGCAGGCCGTAGACGAACTCGCTCAGCAGCTCGGGTGCCTCGTGGGTGCTCCCGTACCAGCGCGGGTAGAGCGACGCGTCCTTCAGGCGGAAGTCCGCGGCGAGGTCGACGACGGCGCCGACCCGGCCTGCGATCTCGGGGATGATCCGCTGCGACTGGCCGTGGGGCAGGGCGAAGAAGACCACGTCGAGCCCGAGGAGCACGCTCGGGTCGGTCTGCTCGTAGCGCAGCGTCGGGTAGGCAGCGGCGAGCGAAGGGGTGCGGCGCCCGACCGGCTCCCCGGCGCTCGCGCCTCCCGTCGCCACGACGGCCTCGAGCTCGGGGTGGGCTGCGCAGATGCGCAGGAGCTCCGTCCCGCCGTACCCCGAAGCTCCCACCACGCCGGCCTTCACGCCGCAAGTTTAGCCGAGATCATGCATACCTATGCACGGCACGGCAGGGCACAGCACAGCACAGCACAGCACAGCACAGCACAGCCCACGACCGGCGCTCAGCGGAGCGTGGCGCCCGCCGCCGCGGCGCCCTCGATGGCCAGCCGGCGCAGGCGCGCGACCTCCGCGTCCGTGAGGGTCCGGTCGGGCGCTGCGAACCGCAGCCGGTACGCGAGGCTGCGGTGCCCCTCGGGCATCCCGGGGCCCCGGTACACGTCGAACAGGACGGACGACTCGAGGAGCTCGCGATCCGCGCCGCTCAGGCCGGCCACCAGCGCGGCCTGGACCCTGGCCGCCGGCACCTCGTCGGCGACGACGAGCGCCACGTCCACGTCGGAGGAGGGGAACCGGCTGAACGTGCGCGCCTCGGCGGGTCTCCTCGGGGTCAGCGCCGGGTCGAGCAGCACGCCGAGGTCCACCTCCAGCCAGCCGATCCGACCGTGCCCGGGGTCGTGGCCGAACGCCGAGGCCACCGCGGGGTCCACCTCTCCCACCGACCCGAGGGTCGCGCCCGTGCCGGCGACCTGGAGGCGTGCGGCACGCGTGGGGTGCAGACCCGGGATGGACCCGTCGGCCACGACGTCCGCCTCCAGGACCCGCAGCGCGTCCTCGAGCACCCGCCACACGGCGATCGCGCTGCGCGCGTCGTCGCCGTCGCTCGCGAGCGCCACCGACAGCAGCTCGCGCTCGCCCGGCAGCAGCGCGGTCTTCGAGCCCGAGCCTGCGACGCGCGCGCTGCGGGAGGAGCCGCCAGCGCCCGGGTGCGAGAAGACGACGCCGATCTCGAAGAGGCGGACCGCCCCCTGGCGCCGGCGCGCGTTCCAGGCGAGCGCGCGGACGAGCCCCGGGAGCATCGACCGCCGCAGCCACGCCTCCTCCTTGACGACGGGGTTCGACACCTCGACGGCAGGCCCGTCGAGCCCCATCGCCACGTGGTCGGCGTCGTCGACCAGGCTCGGCGTCCACGCCTCGAGCCCGCCGACCCCGCACATCACGTCCGCGACCAGTCGGCGCTCGCGCTGGTACGCGCTGAGCCCGCCTGGCTCCGGCCACGACGGCCTGCGGCGGGCGATGCGCGAGTAGCCGTAGGTGCGGGCGATCTCCTCGATGACGTCGTCGACCCCGTGGGGTTCGGGCCGGATGTCCGGGCGGTTCGTCGGCACCGTGACGAGGAGCCCGCCGCGCTCCGGCTCGGCGCCGAAGCCGAGCGGCTCGAGCAGCGACGCCGCCTCCTCTGGGTCGATGTCGACGCCGAGCACCGCCCGCACGCGCCGGGCCGCGACGCCGATGCGCAGGGGAGCGGGCACCGCGCCCCGCACGTCGAGCCTCCCCGTCGCGGCGGGCGCCCCGAGGAGCTCGCAGAACCGGTCGACCGCGCGGTCGATCCCCCAGGGGTCGCACCCCCGCTCGAAACGAGCCGACGCCTCGGTGCGCAGCCCCAGGCGCTTGGACGTCCGGGCGATCGCCATCGGCGAGAAGTACGCGGCCTCGAGCAGCACACGCGTGGTCGTCTCGGTGATCTCGCTCGACGCGCCGCCCATGATCCCGCCGATCCCGACCGGCGAACCCTGCGCGTCGCAGATCAGGCAGTCCTCCCCGACGTCCCCGAGCCCCCGTCCGGGCGTCCCGAGGGTCCGCTCGATGCCGTCGAGGGTGACGACCGTCTCGCCCGGCCGAGCCCGCCTGACGAGGAGCCCCGGAGCCCCAAGGCGGTCGAGGTCGTAGGGGTGCGTCGGCTGCCCCAGCTCGAGCATCACGTAGTTCGAGGCGTCGACCACGTTGTTGATCGGCCGCATGCCCGCGAGCAGGAGGCGGCGGGCGAGCCAGCGGGGCGACGGCTCCACGCGCACGCCGTCGAGCACCACGACCACCATGCGCGGGCACAGGTCCAAGTCGGCGATCTCCAAGGTCGCGAGCGCGCCGACCGGCGTCCCGAGGTCCGGCGGAGGCGCCGGCTGCGGCAGGGTGAAGGGCAGGCGGAGCCTTGCGGCGAGGTCGCGCGCGACACCTGCCACGGACCACGCGTCGGGGCGGTTCCCCTCGACGGTGATGTCGAAGACCACGTCGGGCTCGACGCCGAGCGCCTCGGCGACCGGGATCCCCGGACGCGCGCCCTCCACGTCGTTCAGGACGAGGATGCCTTCGTGGTCGTCGGACAGCCGGAGCTCCTGACCCGAGCAGAGCATGCCGTTGGAGGTCGCGCCCTTCATCGTGCGGCGCTGGATCTGCACACCTCCAGGGAGCACCGTGCCAACCGGGGCCAGCGGCACCAGGTCGCCCGGCGAGAAGTTCCACGCCCCGCAGACCACCTGCACTGGCCCTTCCCCAGCGTCCACGGTCACCAGCCGGATCCGGTCCGCGCCGGGGATCGCGTCGATGCCCTCGACCAGCGCGACGACGACGTCGCCGAGCCCCTCGCCCACCCGCTCCACGCGCTCGACCACGAGCCCGAGGTCGTCGAGGGCGGCCACGAGCGTGGGGACCTCGGAGGTGTCGAACGGGGCGAAATCTCGCAGCCAGCTGAGCGGTGCCCTCATGGCCTCGTTGCGCCTCGCACGCCGTGCATGCTCAGAACTGCCTCAGGAAGCGGACGTCGTTCTCGACCATCGCGCGCATGTCCGCGATGACGTGGCGCATCTGCGCGCACCGGTCGATGCCGAGGCCGAAGGCGAACCCGCTCCACTCCTCGGAGTCGATCCCGACGGCCTCGAACACCGCCGGGTCCACCATCCCGCAGCCCGCGAGCTCCACCCAGCCGGTCCACGAGCACGTCCGGCAGCCCTTGCCCCGGCAGATCGTGCACGTCACCTCCACCTCGGCAGAGGGCTCGGTGAAGGGGAAGTAGCCGGGACGCAGCCGCGAGTGGATGTCGGCCCCGAAGTATGCCGTCGTGAACGTCTCGATCGTGCCCGCGAGGTCCGCGAAGGTGATGCCGCGGTCCACGACGAGCCCCTCGATCTGGTGGAACACCGGCAGATGCCGCGCATCTGGGGTCTCGCGCCGATAGCAGCGGCCCGGGATCACCGCGTGGATCGGCGGCGGCCGCTCCTCCATGAGGTGGATCTGCACCGGGGAGGTGTGCGTGCGCAGGAGGACCGTCTCGGGCTGGCCGAGCTCGAGGTAGAAGGTGTCCCACATGCTGCGCGCGGGGTGCGCCGGCGGGATGTTCAGCGCCTCGAAGTTGTACCAATCGGTCTCGGCCTCGGGGCCCTCCGCGACCGTGAAGCCCATCGCGACGAACACGTCCTCGAGCTCACGGCGCGTCTGGTCCACGAGGTGCAGCCGTCCTCTCCTCAGCGCGGAGCGGACCTCGCTCTCGGTGACCTCCGTCAGGTCCAGCCGGTCGCGCTCGAGCATCGCGGCGCGCTCGGCCGCGGCGAGCGCCTTGGCCCTCTCGGCCGCCAGGGTCTCCAGACGCGTCCGCGCTTCGTGCAGCGCCTTGCCCGCAGCGCGCCGCTCGTCGGGATCGAGCCCGGCAAGGACCCGGTGCGCGCGCGCGAGCGGGCTCCTTCTGCCCAGCACCGCGCTCTGGACCTCCTCGAGCTCGCCGGTCGACCTGGCCGCAACGAGTGCGTCCGCGGCTTCGCGCTCGAGCTGCGCCACCTCCCCGCTCAGGTCACGACCGGTCATCGGGGCATGCTAGACCGGCGCTGGCGGAGCGCCTCGAAGCAGATCACCGCGCACGCCATCCCGACGTTCAGCGACTCGGCGCGCCCGGCCATCGGGATCCCGACCAGCCCGTCGAGCTGGAGCCCCTCCGGCAACCCTGAGGCCTCGTTACCGAGGACGAGCGCGCTGCGCACCGACCAGTCGACCGTTGCGTAGTCCTCGCCGCCGCGCACGGCTGCGCCGAGCCGCCGGAAGCCCGCGTCTGCGAGCCCGGAGAGGACCGCTGCCGGGAGGTCGCCGAGGACGAGCGGGACGTGGAAGAGCGACCCGGCCGACGCACGCACGGCCTTCGGGTTGTAGGGGTCGACCGTGCCCCCGCAGGACACGACGGCACCGACGCCCGCGGCATCCGCGCTGCGCAGCACCGTGCCGGCGTTGCCGGGGTCCCTCACGTCGGCCATCACGACGACGAGGTCGGCGCGCGAGGGCACCTCGGGCAGGTCGAGCATCGGGAAGACGGCGAGCACCGGCTGGGGCGTCACGGTCGTCGCGACGCGCTCGACGACGCCGGGTGCAAGCTCGAACACCCGCGCGCCCCGGTCGAGGGCCATGCCGACCAGCTCGCCCACGGCGAGGTCCGCGCCGGCGCTCCCCGCTGCGACGTACACCGACTCGGGCGCGGCGCCCGCGAGGATGCCGGTCCGGACGACCTCGGTGCCCTCCGCCACGAACGCCCGCTCCGCCCGCCGGGCGGCGCGGCGGCTGAGCAGGCGCCTCACGCGGCGGACCCGCTGGTGGGAGTACGCGAGCGCGACGCTCAGGACGCCTGCAGCGCCGCGCCTGCCACCGCGACGAGCGCGGCGAACGCGTGGTCGTCGGTCACCGCCAGGTCGGCGAGCACCTTGCGGTCGACGTCCACGCCGGCCCGGTGGAGGCCGGCGACGAACGTGCTGTAGGTCATGCCGTGCAGCCGGCTCGCCGCGTTGATGCGCTGGATCCAGAGCCTGCGGAGATCGCCCTTGCGGGCTCGCCGGTCCCGGTACGCGTACTGCAGCGAGTGCATCACCTGCTCGTTCGCGGCCCGGTACGTGCGGCTCCTGTTGCCGTAGTAGCCCTTGGCCTGCGCCAGCACCGCGCGGTGGTGCTTGCGGCCGTGGACGCCGCGCTTCACTCGTGCCATCGCTCCTCCCCTCTCGCCTTCTTCGTCGCCCGCTCAGATGCCGAGCATGCGCTTCACGCGCCGCTCGTCGCCGGCGGCGAAGTCGGTCTCGCGCGCCAGCCGCCGGGTGCGGACGCTGCTCTTCTTCTCGAGGAGGTGCGAGCGGTTCTGCTGACGGCGGCGCAGGCGCCCGGAGCCCGTGATCTTGACGCGCTTGGCCGCACCTCGGTCCGTCTTCATCTTCGGCATCGTGCGGCGCTCCTGCTCCTCATGGTCGCTCCTCGTGGCTCGTGCCGTGGCTGGTGTGGTGGTTCGTGCCGTGGTCGTGGGTCGCGTCGTGGTCGTGGTTCGCGTCGTGGTCGTGGTTCGCGTCGTGGTCCTGGTTCCTCTGCCGGGCGGCCGCCGACTGCCTGGCCCGCTTGTCGGGCGCGAGCACCATCACC
>JAJYMD010000325.1 GCA_021787255.1 Actinomycetes bacterium
GATGGAGGACCGCAAGCGCGAGGGGTACTTCTGAGGTGACGCCGGTCAAAGACCAAGAGGCGGTGGACCACGGGATGGACCTCCTGCGCTTCGCCGCGATCGGATCGGTCGACGACGGCAAGTCGACGCTGATCGGGCGCCTCCTCTACGACACGCGCCAGCTCTTCGACGACCAGGTCGCCGCCGTGGAGGCCGCCTCCAAGCGTCGCGGCATCGCTGAGGTGGACCTTTCGTTCGTCACCGACGGCCTGCGCGCCGAGCGCGAGCAGGGCATCACCATCGACGTCGCCTACCGGTACGCGGCGACCCCCCACCGCAAGCTCGTCATCGCCGACTGCCCCGGCCACGTCCAGTACACGCGCAACATGGCGACGGGGGCCTCGACTGCAGACCTCGCCCTCGTCGTGGTCGACGCAGCCAACGGACTGCGAGAGCAGACGAGGCGCCACGCCTGCATCGCCGCTCTGCTCGGCGTGAGCCAGTTCGTCGTCTGCGCGAACAAGATGGACCTCGTCGGCTGGGACGAGGCCTACTACCGCGCGGTCTGCGACGAGGTGGGCGCGCTCGCCCGGCGCCTCGGGGTCTCGGCGTGGCAGGTGGTCCCGGTCTCCGCGCTGCACGGCGACAACGTGGTTGAACGCTCCGACGCCGCCCCCTGGTACCAAGGACCGACGGTGCTCGGCGCCCTCGAGCAAGCCCCTGCGGGCGCGTGGGCCTCGGCCCACGGCGCGGGCTCGGCCAGCGCGGCACGTCTCCCCGTCCAGTGGGTCCTCCGTCGCCCCGGGGGTGGCCGGAGCTACGCAGGGATGGTCAACGGCGGGCCGCTGCGCTCGGGCGAGCAGGTGGTCGTCCTGCCGGAAGGGTGGCGGACGACCGTCACCGGGATCGAGACCTACGACGGCCCGCTCGACGAGGCGCCTGTCGGCGTCTCGGTCTCGGTGGACCTCGCCGACGACCTCGACGTCTCGCGAGGCGACCTCCTCGCAGCCGCGGCGAACCCGCCCGCGGTCGCAAAGGACCTCGTCGCCACCGTCTGCTGGTTCGCCGATCGCCCGCTTCGTGGCGGGGATCGGCTGCGCGTGAAGCACACCACGCGCACGACGCCCGCGCGCGTGGGCACGGTGAGAGGACGCCTCGACGTGAACCGCCTCGAGGTCAAGGCCGCCGACGAGCTCGCCATCAACGACATCGGCACGATCGAGCTCACCACGGCTGTGCCGCTCGCGGTCGACCCGTACCGCGACGACCGGATCACGGGCAGCTTCGTGCTCGTCGACGAGGGGACGAACGCGACTCTCGCCGCGGGCATGGTGGGCGAGCCGTACCTCGCAGGGGGCGCGCAGAGAGGAGCCGGAGCGGACTGCGGGTCCTGCTGATCGACCTCCGGGCCCGCCCAAGGATCAGGGCTTCGCGAACATGACGACCATCGCGCCGACCACGAGCGCGATCACCCCTGCGGCCGCGAGGCACATCGTGCGGCACGCACGGCGGACCGGGGCGGGCACCTCCGCTCCGTGCGACGCGGCGAGCCCGCGCTGCACCCGGCGCTCGGCGGGCCACAGGACGCCTTCGGCGAGCATCGTCGCGGCGGCCCATAGGCCGATCCCGCAGTCCACCCACGTCGCACCCAGTCCGTAGGCACCGCGGGACATCGCGAGCAGCGCCGCCCCGAACACGGGCACGAGGTACAGGACGCGACCTGCCCAGTTCACGCCTGGCGAGAAGTAGGCGCGCACCGACGGGGCGAGCTCTCCTGTGGAGGTGAGGACACGGATCGCCGAGACCGCGCCCGCGACGACGACGGCGAGGGCGACGAGCACCGAGGCGACGTGCCCCACGAGCACCACCGTGAACGCCGGACCGGTGGGCGGCCCTTCGCCGGCCGCGAGCATCGTCATGCGCAGTGCAGGAGAGCGCGGCGGCAGAGCGAAGGCACGTCGCAAGATCGGGCCCGAACGTGCCGACCATGACACGAAGAACGCCGCGCACCGAGGTACGTTGGTCGCAAAGAGGCCGTCCCGTGGACCGGGACGCAGAGGCACGAGAGCACAGAAGAGCGCAGCACGTGGAGCCAGCAGGTGAGAGGTCCCAGGCGAGCCAGCTGAGGCTCGACCCGCTCACGGGTCGTTGGGTGGTCGTCAGCACGAGACGGGCCGAGCGACCCGAGGCGTTCGTGGTCCGCAACCCAGACATCCAGGCGGACACGAGCCGACCATGCCCGTTCTGCCCCGGCCACGAGGAGGACAGCCCGCCGGCGCTCGAGACCTATGGGCCGAGCGGGGGGTGGCTCGTGCGCGTCGTGCCGAACCTGTACCCGGCCTTCTACGGCGACGAGCCGTTCGTCGTCACCAACAGAGGGCCGGTCTTCACCCAGGCGAGCGCGGGCGGCATCCACGAGGTCCTCATCTTGTCGCCCGAGCACGACGCGTCGTGGTCCATGCTGTCCAACGAGCAGACCGGGCTCGTGATGGCCGCGCTGCGCGACCGTATCGAGGAGCACTCCCAGCACCCTTCGCTCCGCTACAGCCAGGCGATCGTGAACTCGGGACGGGAGGCGGGCGCGTCGCTGGAGCACCCTCACGGCCAGCTCCTCGGCATGTCCTTCGTCCCGCGCGAGCTCGCCGAGGAGCAGGCGCGCTTCGCCAGGTTCGCCGAGAGCTGCCTGCTCTGCACGACCATCGAGGCCGAGGAGGCGGAGGGCTACCGCGTCATCCATGCGGACGACCGGGTGGTGGTCGTGTGCCCGTTCTGGAGCGCGACCCCCTACGAGATGCTGGTCGTGCCTCGCCACCACACCCCGCATCTGTACCGCAGCCCGACCGAGGACCTCGTCTCGGTGGGGCTCGCGCTGAAGACGTGCCTCGGGCAGCTCCGCGACCTGATCGGCGACGTCGCCTACAACCTCGTCTTCCATTCCGCGCCCTACCGCGTGAACGACCAGTACCACTGGCACGTGCACGTGTGGCCGAAGGCCACGACCCGGGCGGGCTTCGAGCTCGGGACCGGGGTCGCGATCAACATCGTGAACCCCGAGCAGGCCGCCGAGCAGCTGCGCGTCCCGGTCCACGCCGGCTGAGAGCCGCCGCGCCGATCAGCCGAAGAAAGGCGCGGCGACCTCGGTCAGGAGCTCGAGGTCGAGGGACTTGGGACGGCCGACGGCTTCCTCGAGCGGGACGCGCACGATACGGCCCGCCTGGAGCGCCACCATCTTGCCGAACGCCCCGTCGTGCACCGCGGCGACCGCCTCGACGCCGAAGCGCGTGGCGAGCACGCGGTCGTAGGCGGTGGGCGTCCCGCCCCGCTGGATGTGCCCAAGGGTCGTGTGGCGCGACTCGTAGCCGGTGCGCCGTTCGATCTCTGTCGCGAGCCACGCTCCGATGCCGCCCAGCTGCACGTGGCCGAACTGGTCGACGACGCGCGAGGTCGTGGCCGCCTTCGCGGACTCGAGGTCGGGGCCGGGCGCGGGGAGCGCGCCTTCCGAGACGACCACCACCGAGGAGTAGTGCCCCCGCTCATGGCGCTGGCTGATGCGTTCGCAGACCTCGGCGACCTCGAAGGGGACCTCGGGGACGAGGATCTCGTCGGCGCCGCCGGCGATGCCCGCGTACGTCGCGATCCAGCCCACGTGACGGCCCATCACCTCGCACACCATCACCCGGTGATGCGACTCGGCCGTCGTCTGAAGGCGGTCGATGGCTTCGGTCGCGGTCTCCACCGCGGTGTGGAAGCCGAAGGTCACCTCGGTGCCCGAAAGGTCGTTGTCGATCGTCTTCGGCACGCCGACGGCACGGACCCCGAGAGGTCCGAGCCGCTGGGCCACGCCGAGCGTGTCGTCACCGCCGATCGCGACCAGCGCGTCGACCCCGTCGGCGGCGAGGTGGTCGACCACGAGGCGAGGGCCGTCGTCGCCCGCGAACGGGTTCGTGCGGGAGCTGCCGAGGATCGTCCCGCCGCGCGTGAGGAGGTCCTCGACCCGCCCGGGCTCCAGCGGCACGCTGCGGCGCTCCATCACGCCCCGCCAGCCGTCGAGGTACCCGACGGTCTCGTCCGCGTGCAACCGGTCGCCGGCGATGACCACTGCCCTGATGACCGCGTTCAGCCCGGGGCAGTCCCCGCCCCCGGTGAGGACTCCGATGCGCATGGGCCAACTCTGGCATACGCCACGACCCGCGAGCCTCCCGAGCCCTGTGGACCTTCACGTCGCGCGGCGGCCTGCAGCGGCGGCTGGCCGAGCCTGCTCAGCGCGCCGGCGCGGGCTCCGAAGGGCCGCGCGCGGCGCGCGCGAGCTCGAACATCGCGAGCAGCCGGCGCACGACCCTGCGGTCCGCCGGGAGGAGCGGTCCGATGCCGGGGGTGGCGAGGTAGGCGGCGAGGAGCGCCCGCCGGTTGCGCGCCTGCCACGCGAGCGCCGTCTCGGAGGAAGCCAGCCCGAGGGAAGCGGGCCCCCGCTCACCTGCCGCGACCTGCGCCGCGTGCCACAGCGACCAGGTGAGATCTGCCACGTCTGCGAGGGGGCAGCGGAAGAGCGGCTCCTCGGTCCCCGGCGCGGTCCCGCCCGGCATGCAATCCGCGAGCACCCACCCGTGGTCGGTACGCGCCACGCGGCCGAGGTGGAGGTCGCCGTGCGTCCGGATGGTCGGCAGGCGCAACCCGGACCGCCGCAGCGAGGCGAGCAGGTCCTCGGCCGACGTGGCCGCAAAGCCCGATCGCTGCCCTTCTGCCGCCGCGGCCAGGACGTCCGGGCCGAGCTCGTCCACCCACTTGGCGACGTCGCCGGCCCGCCTCCCGAACGCCCTCTCCAGCGCCACGTGCATCCGCGCCGCCATGGTGCCGAGCGCGAGGGCCTCCGGGGCGAAGTCGCCTCCTGCGGCGGCAGGCTGCACGCCGGACGCGATCACGTCACGGAGCGAGCCGATCGCGAGCGCCCACCCGCTCGAGGCGCCGGAGAGGAGCTCCTGGACGACGCCGAGGTCTCGCCCTGCCCGGCGCCAGAACGCGACGGGCGCGGGCAGGTGGTTGAAGCCTGCCTCGTCCAGACCGGCGAGGAGCGCCGCGCCCGGGTGTGGCCCGCGGAATAGCCAGGGGAACACCGTGAGCAGGTAGCGGCGGTCGAACGCGAGCGCGGTCGCCTCGTCGTCGTCGCGGACGACCGAGACCGTCTCGAGGTCGCCGTTCGCGCCGCCCGAGAGCCCCGCGACCGTCTCCAGGAGCACACGGGCCGCGTCGGCGACGTGGAGCGCGTCGACCACGAGCCCCTCCCCGTCGGCGTCCTCGACGGTGCCCAAGGCGGGCTCCTCCGCCCCGCCGAGGGACCGGAGCTGGTCGCCGGGGCGCCGGATGCCGAGAACCGCATGCGCCAGGCGGCCGTCCATCTCGGCGACGACGTCGACGACGCCCGGACGCCCCAGGCGAAGGACCTCCACGTCGACGACCTCGATCACGTCTCCGAGCACGGGGGCGTGCGAGTGCTGCTCTCGCCAGCGCGCGAGCACCCCGCCGAGCGGTGCGGGCCCGCTCACGGCTCCTGGGCTCCGAGGGGCTCGACGCTCGCCGACAGCTCGAACCACGAGTAGCCGTACGGACCGAGCGCGAGCGGGTACGGCTCGGCGCCGACAGCTGGGAACGGGACCCGTCCGAGCACCTCTACGGGACGCATCCCCTCCCAGGGCGCGAGGTCGAGCAGCGCCGGCTGCGCGAAGCGGCTCAGGTTGTGGACGCACAGGACCGCCTGGGACCTGTGCCCGGGCACGGCCGGCTCCTGGCCGGTCGAAACGGGCACGGCCGGCTCCTGGCCGGTCGAAACGGGCACGGCCGCGATCGAGGCCTCCAGGACCTCGCCGGAGCGCACGAAGGCGAGGATCGAAGGGTTCGGGCAGTCCAGCACCTCCATCCTCCCGACGCCGAGGACCGGCAGGGACCGGCGCTGCACCAGCATCCCCCGAAGCCAGTGGAGGAATGATCCGGGGTTGCGCATCTGCGCCTCGACGTTGACCGCGCCGTACCCGTAGACGGGGTCCATGAGCGGAGGGAGGTAGAGCCGAGCGAAGTCCGCGCGCGAAAAGCCCCCATTTCGGTCGGGCGACCACTGCATGGGCGTGCGGACCGAGTCGCGGTCACCCAGATAGATGTTGTCGCCCATCAGGATCTCGTCTCCGTAGTAGACGACGGGGCTCCCTGGCAGGGACAGGAGGAGGGCGTAGAGCAGCTCCGCCAACCTGCGGTCGCCGTCGAGCAGCGGAGCGAGCCGCCGGCCGATGCCCATGTGGCGCTTCATGCGCGGGTCCTTCGCGTACTCGGCGAAGAGGTAGTCGCGCTCCTCGTCGGTCACCTGCTCGAGGGTCAGCTCGTCGTGATTGCGCAGGAAGATCGCCCATTGGCACCCGTCGGGGATCTCCGGGGTCTGCGACAGGATCTCGGTGACCGGGAACCGCTGCTCGCGTCGGACCGCCGTGAAGAGGCGCGGCATCAGCGGGAAGTGGAAGCACAGATGGCACTCGTCTCCGGTGCCGAAGTAGTCGGCGACGTCCGCCGGCCAGCCGTTGGCCTCCGCGAGCAGGATCCTCCCGGGGTACTCGGCGTCCAGCTGCTTGCGGATCCGGCGAACGTACGCGTGGGTCTCCGGCAGGTGCTCGCCGCTCGTCCCGTCGCGCTGGAAGAGGTACGGGACCGCGTCGAGCCTGAACCCGTCGAGCCCGAGGTCCAGCCAGAACCGGACGACCTCGAGCATTGCTTCAGCGACCTCGGGGTTGTCGTAATTCAGGTCGGGCTGGTGGGAGTA